>CATEEE010000231.1 GCA_949499045.1 Marinobacterium sp. xm-d-530
AATGGGGCGGATGGTGTATTCAGTCTCGATGAAGTGCGCAATGATTCACTAAGTTTGGTTCGTTCATTAGATCGGCAACTGGGCCGTGCCATCGCGATTGAATCGGCTCGTTATTTAAGAGATTCACTGAGCCAGAGCTTAGAAGAGTTAAAAGCCGATCAGGATGCTGCCGCGCAAATTCAACAGCGTCTTCTGCCGCCTGTTCACCAGTCCCTTGACGATAAACTCAGTTGTGAATACCTACTGCGGCCCTCTCTATTACTGAGCGGCGATTTTGTCGACCTGATTCCGTTAAAAAACGATCAGTACCTTTTCTATCTAGCCGATGTGTCTGGGCATGGTGCTTCCTCTGCACTGGTCACCGTTCTGCTTAAGAATATGACCAATCGTCTGCAGCGAGCCTATTACAATGGGGAGAGTGACCGGTTAGAAAATCCACAACAGCTGTTAGAGCATTTCAATAGAGAGATCCTACTGACCAGCTTTGGCAAACACATGACCATGCTTATTGGTGTGGTGGATATTAAAGCCTCTAAATTGACCTACAGTATTGGCGGGCATCACCCCTCAATGGTCTTGGTCCAGGGCAATAAAGCGCACTATCTAGAAGGTCGCGGTATGCCCGTAGGTCTGTTTGAAGAGCCACTTTATGAAGAGCATAGTTGTGAATTGGCTGATGACTTCTCAATTTACCTCTTTTCAGACGGTATTTTAGAGATCATAAAGGGTGACAAACTCGAAGAGAAAGAGCAGAATCTGCTTCGGTTGTGTCAGGCTGATCAACCTTCACCCGAAACGCTGTTAAAACGGGTCGTGGATGAAGAGGCAGAGTTGCCTGATGATGTTGCAATAATGATGGTTTCGCGTCGATGTTAACGACAAATGGCGGCTTGTTGTTCGCCTTTCAAGATGGTCACTATGTGGTTAAATTTATTGGGGATGTGCGTTTAACGCTCTGCTCAACGATTGATCAACACCTGCGCTCAATGCTCAGTCGAGATGATGTGACCCATACATTGATTGATCTAACAGAGACTACCAATATTGATAGTACCTCTCTCGGGTTGATCGCTAAGCTGGCCGTTAAAAGCGCCAAGTGTGATATGCCCCGTCCAACCATTGTTTCAACCAACCCAGATATCACTAAAATCCTATATGCCATGGGATTTGATCACATCTTTCTTCTATTAGAAGAACTACCCACCAGTAAAAAAGACCTGACTGAAGTGCCCTTCGTGCAGGAGTCCGACGACGCCGTGCGCGCCAAAATCATTGAGGCCCACCGCATCCTAATCGACCTAAACGACAAAAACCGCGACGAATTCAAAGGCCTAGTCGAAGTCCTTGAGTGCAACGGCTAACTCCTTTCTAAAAACAGTAGCGATTCGCCACTCTCGTAGGAGCGGTCTAGAATAGGCCGCGAAGCTCTAGATTCAAGTCCCAATCGCCTCATCTACGATAAGGCTCCAACAGTTGGTCACGCTCCACAGCGGGAACGATTCGCCTCTCCTGTAGGAGCGGTCTTGAAAAGGCCGCGAGAAGAAAAGACAAGCAGAATCAGAAATTTCATCTAAGCTAGAGGGATCATAGCAATCAAGGATGAATGTATGAAACCCGGCACCAAAGCCCTACGCAGAGGGCGCACTTCCATACCTAACCAGATCTACCATCTAATAGCGACAACAAAAGACAGACACCCAGTTTTTAATGATTTTCAGTTGGCGAGATTAGCGGTGTCTGCAATTAACAATCAACCTGCATCCACTCTAGCCTATGTAGTGATGCCAGATCACATACATTGGTTACTCCAGTTGGGACAGGACACTAATGATTTGGGAAAACTGATGCAGTCAGTAAAAACATCAATATCACGCAAGCATTACATCCGTTTCGGACATGGAAAAATTTGGCAGCAGGGTTATTATGATCATGCCATTCGTAGTGAAGAAGTTATCCAAGATGTCGCACGATATATCATTTACAACCCAGTCAGAGCAGGGCTTGTAAAAACCGTTCGAGAGTATAGTCATTGGGATGCCAAGTGGGTTTGAATCGTATTCCCTGTTAGAGCGGTCTTGCAAAGGCCTCGAAGCTCCAGATTTAAGCCTATATCGCCTCATCTGCGATAAGGCTCCAACAGTTGTTACGCTCCACAGTCGGAGCGATTTGCCGCTCTCGTAGGAGCGGTCTTACAAAGGCCGCGAAAGTATTAGGTTTAACCTCCTAGATCGCCTCATCTGCGATAAGGCTCCAACAGTGGGATGAAGATTCACACCAGCTTTGGAACTCGCTTCAGCTGATGACGCAGGCGCTGTTGCGCGTGTTCGACGGAGATGGGGTAGAAGTGTACCTCGGTGCCGGGTGTGGCCTGGGCCAGTAGTGCTAAATCGGCTCTACAGATGGAACCAATCTTCATGTAGCCGCCAATCGTTTGGTGGTCATTAAGCATTATGATGGGATGTCCATCAGCCGGTATTTGAACAGC
>CATEEE010000232.1 GCA_949499045.1 Marinobacterium sp. xm-d-530
GCAGCGCTTAAAGAGGGTCGCGAACCCGATCCTACACAACCGGCTCGCGCCCTACTTCGCTCGCGCCACAACAACTACCTAACGCTACCCGTTCTGTTCATCATGATCAGCAACCACTATCCAAGCACCTACGGGCATGAGTGGAACTGGGCTACTCTATTTGCGATTGCGATATTGAGCGTCGGGGTTCGCCACTACTTCAATACACGTCAAGAGAGCCAAAAATTTGCATGGACACTCCCCTTTGCTGCATTGGGCATGATCTGTCTCGCTTATGTGACTCATCCCAATCGTGGAATGGAAGAGAGTGCTGCAAGCAATAGCGTCACACTGGCTCAAGCAACCCAGATTGTGAATGAGCGCTGTACTAGCTGTCACGCTAAAAAGCCGTCCAGCGAGATGTTCACTGCGCCACCTGCCGGCGTCATTCTAGAGACAGAAGAGGATGTGCTGATGAGTGCTGCACGCATTCACGCACAATCTGTTGCGACTCAGGCGATGCCACTGGGCAACCTAACAGGCATGCTAACAGAAGAGCGTGTCATGCTTGGGCAGTGGTTTAACTCGTTAGAGAAATAGCCAATGAGCGGGGTCAGACCGAAAGTCAGACCCCAATCGCCTCATCTACGATAAGGCTCCAACATAAGCACCCCGTTGGAGCGGTCTTTAGAAGGCCGCGACCTATTTTGAACCAAACACATTCGCTTAAGCACCGCCTAGCTCATACAATAGGGACATCGACCTAAGAAAGGCGCCATGCTGTGACCCATCCAATAGCGACTCTCATTGCGACTGCACGACCTAACTTTCTGATCCTAACTGTAGTCTGTGTTTTGTTAGGCATAGCCACCGCCTCCCAAAACACCGCCATTGACTCAGGATTAGCCTCGCAAATCCTTATCACTGCGCTTCTGGCCCACATCAGCGTCAACATGCTGAATGAATACCATGACTTCCAATCCGGTTTAGATCTAAGCACTGATCGAACACCTTTCAGTGGTGGTAGTGGCGCGCTCCCTAAACAACCTGAGCAGGCAAAAACCGTTCTTCGAACGGCATTAGTACTACTGGCACTTTGTATCTTGTCAGGGCTCTATTTAATGCAGAAGAATCTTACCCTTCTGATGCCTTTAGGTCTTTTAGGGATCTTTATTGTTTTAACCTATACACCTGTATTGAACAGACACCCAATCGCCTGCCTACTCTCCGCTGGGATTGGCTTTGGACCCATCATCGTCATGGGTACCCACATCAGCCTCACAGGTGATTTAACGGAACTGGCTTTACTGACATCAATCATCCCCATGTGTCTGGTCAATAATTTACTGCTGTTAAACCAATTCCCAGATATCGATGCGGATAGAGCTGCAGGCCGATTTCACTTGCTCATCGCTTATGGCCGTACTACTGGCGCGAGGGTATACGCCCTATTTAACCTGGTTATGATCGTTGGACTTACACTGCTTATACCATCAATGGGAGAGAAACCATATTCCCTACTAGTGATTGGGGTTGTGACAACAGCCGCTATCGTGCTCTCTATTTTGGTATTAAACAATGCTAATAAGCAGCAGAGACTGAATCAATTAATGGGCCCTAATGTGGCACTTACATTAGCAACACCCGTAGCTTTATCGATTCTAATGATGTGGAATTAAGGCAAAAAAAATGGGGCCAAAGAGGCCCCAAAGATCACTGCGAAAACGGTTAAATCATTCACAAGAAGAGAGTGAAAATTCACTTCTCTACAAAGATGAATCTATGA
>CATEEE010000233.1 GCA_949499045.1 Marinobacterium sp. xm-d-530
ACCTTCATTATGCCTGGGCAGACTCAGCGTAAGAAGTCGGTACGCCAAAAGCTGAACCCGATCCAATCTGAGTTTAAAGACAAGGTTGTGATGCTGGTGGATGACTCCATTGTTCGTGGGACTACTTCCGCTCAGATTGTTGAGATGGCTCGCGATGCGGGTGCACGTAAAGTCTACTTTGCCTCTGCTGCTCCGGAGGTTCGTTACCCGAATGTCTTTGGTATCGATATGCCAAGTGCCAGTGAGTTGATTGCACATGGCCGTACTGCGGAAGAGGTGGGTAAAGAGATCGGTTGTGACTGGATGCTCTACCAAGATCTTGATGATCTGAAAGCCTGTGTTACTGAATTGAATCCAGCGATTACACAGTTCGATACCTGTGTATTCAATGGTGAGTATATTACTGGAACAGTGACCAGCTCTTACCTTGATAATATCGATGCCAAGCGTAACGACGGTGCCAAAGCGGGTGCCGATGAAGAACAGACCGAAGGAAACGAGTCTACCAACCTACATAAAGCTTTTTAAGGATGAAGCATGGGAAGTAAGCAGTACGATCGACCTGAAAGGATTCAGTTCAGCGATGATCACTACGCTCTAGAGACACTCGCTGTTAGAGCGGGTCAGTGGCGTAGTGAAGAGGGCGAGCACTCCGACGCAATCTTCCCAACTTCAAGCTTTGTCTACAGTTCAGCAAAAGAGGCTGCTGATACTTTTGCCGGCAACATCGAAGGTAATGTCTACTCACGATTTACTAACCCTACTGTTCAGGCTTTTGAGCGCCGCATTGCTGCATTAGAAGGCGGTGAGCGCGCCATTGCGACCAGTTCAGGTATGGCGGGCATCATGAGCCTCTGCATGTCGTTAATGAAGCATGGGGATCACGTTGTCTGTTCACGCTCTGTGTTTGGCTCAACGGTCTCTCTGTTTGAAAAATACGTCAGTCGTGCGGGCATCGAAACGACCTTTGTTGACCCTAAAGATTTGACTGCGTGGCAAGCGGCTGTGCGTCCTACAACTCGTATGTTTTTCCTAGAGACACCTAGTAACCCCTTAGCCGAGGTAACGGACATACAAGCCGTTGCTGAGGTAGCACACGCTGCAGGTGCTAAGCTAGTGGTGGATAACTGCTTCTTAACTCCAGCTTTGCAAAAGCCACTGCTGCTGGGTGCAGATATCGTTATGCATTCGGCGACAAAACACCTGGATGGACAGGGGCGTGTGATGGGCGGTGTAGTCGTCGGTTCCGATGCAGACATGGAAGAGGTGTTCGGTTTTATCCGCACAGCGGGACCTTGTTTAAGTCCATTCAACGCATGGGTTTTTCAAAAGGGGTTAGAGACACTTCCTTTGCGTATGAAAGCACACTCCGAGGCTGCGTTAGAGATTGCTCAGTGGTTAGAGTCTCAACCTAAAGTGGCCAAAGTTCACTACTCGGGTCTTGCTTCTCACCCACAACATGAACTGGCAGCTCGTCAGCAGTCAGGTTTTGGTGCGGTACTTGGGTTTGAAGTCTCTAGTGAAGCCCTGTCTCAAAAAGAGGCTGCTTGGGCGTTTATCGATGCAACTGAAGTCATCTCTATTACCGGTAATTTAGGTGATGTTAAGAGCACCATCACACACCCTGCAACGACGACTCACGGCCGCATGTCTGTAGAGGCGCGTGCCGAAGCGGGTATTCAAGACAGCTTGATCCGTCTATCCGTTGGGCTAGAGAGCATTGACGATCTTAAGCGCGATCTACAGCGTGGCTTAGACGCCATTTAAGACCTATTTTATGCGTCTGATTGTTGCCCCGATGGAGGGCGTTGTAGATTACAGCATGCGTCGCCTTATCGCTCGAGTGGGCGGCGCAGATCAGATGGTCTCCGAATTTGTGCGTGTTAACGACACGTTACTCCCCCCTAAAGTGTTTCACAAACTGATCCCCGAACTGAAGCAAGATTATTGCGGCTACGGTGATACCCCTCTGGTTGTTCAACTGCTTGGATCAGATCCCGAATCGCTTGCCAAAAATGCTCTGATCGCGCTTGAGTTAGGGGCTCCTGCAATCGATATGAACTTCGGCTGCCCGGCGAAAACCGTTAATAAGAGCCGTGGTGGATCCATACTGCTGAAAGAACCCGATGTGGTACATGCAGCCGTTAGAGCGGTTCGTGAAGCGGTTCCTAGTGATATCGAAGTCAGCGCTAAGATGCGCCTGGGTTATGAAGACAAATCATTGGCAATCGATAATGCGCAGGCAATAGAGGCAGCGGGGGCAAGCTATCTGACTGTTCATGCCCGCACGAAAGTTGAAGGGTATAAACCACCTGCACACTGGGAGTGGATCTCAAAGATTCGAAATGCGGTCTCAATTCCGGTGATCGCCAATGGCGAAGTCTGGAGTGTTGAAGATTATGATCGCTGTCGAGAGGTCAGCGGTTGTGATGATGTCATGATAGGGCGAGGTTGGGTCGCTAATCCTCTGCTACCGCTTCAGATTAAAGATAGAAGTTATCCGACAGATTTAGATGAATGCTGGCAGCTGCTTAAACCGAATATTCTTCAGTTCTATGAGGATGTTTTCTCGTTAATCGAAGAGCGTCATGTACATGGACGCATTAAACAGTGGTGTAACATGCTCGGTTGGCACTATCCACAGGCTAAAGCGCTGTTCCAAGAGCTAAGAACAGAGCGCGATGCTGTGAAGATTGGGGATGTTCTTAAGCGCAACCTAAAGTAGAAGTTTGGGGTCTAATGGGATGGTCCGTCCCGCTTCTTAAACGGCATCACAATGTGCCAGGATATTAGTTACCACACTCTTATCCAAAGGAGACGGACCATGACTAAGACTATAACAAACGCAGAA
>CATEEE010000234.1 GCA_949499045.1 Marinobacterium sp. xm-d-530
AAAGTGTGATCTAGCTGATGTAGATCAGATTCGTTTTCGGTATGTATATGGATGCGTTGCCCCAGTGATAGCGCTTTTTCACAGAGTTTACACGCCAGCAGTTCACGACTGTCGTGATCACTGCTGGCGAGTATGTAGTAGTCTGCGCGAGGCACGTTTAAGCCT
This sequence comes from Marinobacterium sp. xm-d-530, assembly GCA_949499045.1. Lineage (GTDB taxonomy): Bacteria > Pseudomonadota > Gammaproteobacteria > Pseudomonadales > Balneatricaceae > Marinobacterium_E. The sequence goes on from CATEEE010000234.1 coordinate 166, forward strand.
CGATCTGCTCAGCAATATCCAGAAGATATTGCGTCAGCATAGGAACACAACGCCCAGTTGCACCTTTGGCTTTGCCGCTGTTCCACGCAACACCAGCTATATCTAAGTGAGCCCAACTAACCTCTTTGGTAAATCGAGATAAGAAGCAGGCAGCCGTTATTGTCCCTGCTGGACGACCACCAATGTTAGCCATGTCGGCAAAATTGCTATCGAGTTGAGGTTGGTACTCATCCCATAACGGAAGTTGCCAGCCACGATCGCCCGCAAACTCGCCCGCATCGAGTAGCTTAGCCGCAAGCTCATTATCATTAGCAAGAAGCCCGGTTGCCTGATGCCCAAGAGCAATGATACAGGCTCCCGTTAGGGTCGCGACATCAATAACCGCTTTGGGGTTAAACTGTTTAACATAGGTCAGCGCATCACACAGCACCAGTCGTCCTTCAGCGTCAGTGTTTAGGATTTCGACAGTTTGACCTGATAGAGTTGTGACCACATCACCCGGTTTAGATGCCTCGCCAGAAGGCATGTTCTCAGCCGCTGCGACGACAGTCACTAGGTTCAGTGGCAGATTCATCTCAGCTACAGATTCAAAAGCACCTAATACGCTGGCTGCACCACACATGTCGAACTTCATTTCGTCCATTTCGGGGCCTGGCTTCAATGAGATGCCGCCGGTATCGAACGTAATACCTTTACCAACCAGTGCATAAGGGGCTTCATTTGCATCTTCAGCGCCTTGGTATTTCAATACAATAAGGCGTGGTGGAATGACACTGCCTTTGCCGACGCTGAGAAGTGCGCCCATTCCGAGTTCTTCGATCTGCTTTTCATCTAAAACGTCACAGCTGACACTGTCGAACTCTGCTGCAAGGTTTTGAGCATGCTCTGCCAAATAGAGGGGCGTACAGATATTGCCTGGCAAGTTACCCAACTCACGAGCGGTTGATACCCCATTAGCGATTGCAACACCGTCTAGAAGGGCACCTTCTCCAAACTCAGTGTCTTCTTCAGGTAGGTGAATATGAATGTGTTCAAGTGTTAACGCAGGTGCTGGTTTAGATTTGGTGGTGTCGTATTGGTAGAGCGCGGCCGATGAAGCTTCTACAAGAGTTCGTGTGTCTCGGTAAATGTCATCACTATTACCACTGATGCGATCTAAGGCAAAACAGAGCGTTTTTACACCCAGAGTTTTAACAGTCTCTACAGCGCTCTTAATCAATTGCTGCTGTTTGATGATGGTTCGCTCAGATTGTGAGCCCACCCCTGCAAGCAGGATGCGTTGAGCGTTGATGCCAGCAATGGAGCGAAGTAAAAGAAGAGAGCCCTGTTTGCCGGAAAAATCACCCGACGCAACAACATCGCTAATGGCTCCTGAACTGGCTTGATCAATCGCTTTAGCTGAGTCAGAAAGTTCACCGTCTGCCGCAATCGCAATAACAATACAATCCGCTTCTACACTCTCAATCGATCCGTTAACGATCTCAAAATCCATTTCTGTTTCCTCTAACAAGACAAGCACTTAGGTTTAGGTGATAATGTGTCCTACAGTATCGCATCAGATTGAAATCCATGCACCTAGTAGGAACCGCCGTTTGATTGTTTTTCGTTATCTTTCCCGTGAAGTGTTGACGACAACCTTTGCAGTAACGGCGATTTTGCTTCTTATTATTGTCAGTACCCGTTTAATTGGCTACCTAACTGACGCCGCGACGGGTGAGTTAGACACAGCAGTTATTCTGGATTTGGTTGTTAATCGAATCCCACTTATCTTAGAGCTTCTGCTTCCGCTTGGTTTCTTTTTGGGGATTTTACTCGCCTACGGTCGACTCTACCTTGAGAGTGAAATGGTGGTTCTTAAGGCCTGTGGCGCGGGGCCATGGAAACTTATTGGATATGCGATAGGGCCGGCTTTATTGGTCGCTACAGTGGTTGCTTCGATCAGTCTATATCTTACCCCTGCTGGCATGCACGAGGCGAAGCGTATTGTTGCCGAGCAGCGTTCTAGAAGCGAGCTAGATATGCTTGTACCTGGAGTATTCCAAGTATCGAATTCTAATAGTCAGGTCTCTTATGCTCGCAAAATTGATGAGGCTGGTAACCTGGTTGATCTGTTTGTCTCTGGTCGTGATCAACAGGGGCGATCTTACCTTCTGGTTGCCGGTGAGGGGCAGCAGCGATTCATTGAGAAGCAGGGTCGCTTTTTGGTATTTAACGAAGGGTACCGCTACAACTTCCCTGAAAGTTTTGCTCTAGAAGAGATAGGCTTTGAGGAGTACGGGCTGAAAATTGATGATCCGGAACTTTCGGTCAGAGTGGATCATCTGGATGCTATCCCAACGCTAGATTTGATAGGCAGTGATAAATCTGCGTATGTGAGTCGACTGCATTGGCGCCTCTCCCTGCCTTTTATTCCGATTATTGTGGTTTTATTGGCCGTTCAATTAGCTAAAACCAGCCCTCGTCAGGGGCGGTACGCCAAATTAATTCCTGCAATTTTAATATATCAAATATACATCGGAAGTTTGACAGCCGCTCGATCAGCAGTAGAGCAGGGTGATGCAGGGAGTTGGATGATCTGGTTTGTGCACCTTATTGCTTTAAGTGCAGGCGTCAATATGGTCTTGTATGAGGGGGCTTGGGAGCGATTTATGAACAGGCTGCCTAAGATTCCAGCTCTCCCATTTAAAAACAAGGAGGCATCGTGATCAGTCGAATCGATCGCTACATTGCCATCCATATTCTCTTGGCCATCGCCGTCGTTCTGCTAATTATCGTCGGTCTAATGGGTATTTCGCTCTACTTGGATGAGCTGGGAGAGGTTGATAAACACTACACATCTGGTGCGGCGTTTCGGTACACCTTGCTGAGTTTGCCTGGTTTGGCCTATCAGCTTTTGCCTCTGAGTGCGCTCGTAGGTACGTTGATCGGTATGGGAGTGCTCGCTTCGAACTCCGAGTTGACGGTGATGCGAGCAGCAGGGATCTCTATGATGCGTTTGATTCTATCGGTCGCTAAACCGATTAGTTTGATCGCTTTCATAGCGTTATTGGCAAGTCAGTTGGGAGTCCCTGAGTCGCAGCAGTCGGCAAGAGCCATTAAGGCTGTGGCTCATTCTGAGTCAGGAAGAGTCAACAACGGTGATGGTGGATGGTACCGACAACCGGGTGAATACATTCATGTCTCTGCTATTACACCGGATGGCCAGATTTTAGGGGTGACTCGTCATCAATTTGATAAGGAACTTAGGCTTAAACAAACCAGTTTTGCAAAAACGGGATACTACTCAAACGAACGTCAGGGCTGGTTGCTTGAAGATGTTGAATTGACGACATTAATCAGCGATCAACGTATTGAAAAAGGTCATTTGGATGAGATGTTTTGGTCGACTGAATTGACAGAAGAGATGCTTCGAGTCATCTTGGTGCCCCCGGTTGAATTACCAATTTCAGGTTTATCCTCTTACTCTAGCTATCTTGATGATCAAGGGGTTGATTCGACCTCCTATGAGTTAGCATTGTGGAATAAACTGCTCCAACCCTTCTCAATTATCGCTTTGGTGATGATCGGCGTCGCGTTTATCTTTGGGCCGCTGCGCGGTGTTACGGTAGGTCAAAGAATTATCACCGGTGTCGTCATTGGTCTGGTGTTTAAATTCAGTCAGGATCTATTGGCGCCGGCCAGTCAGGTTATGGGTTTTTCTCCGTTACTGGCCGCGCTGCTGCCGATTGCGATCAGTTTTGCCATCGCTTTGTGGTTACTCTCCAGAGTTCGTTAACTCTGTTTGGCAGGTTTTGGCAGCCGAACGGTGACTGTATTTGACCAACGCTCATGCCAGGTTAGGCGTTCATCACTTAGGAGTGTCGCCCAATAACCGGCTCCTAAAGTGATAGTAGATATAGCGGCACCAAAAAAGCGAATCAGAGCTTGAGTCCAAGTTAAAGAAACCCCTTTTTCACTCTGCGCACGCAGTCGCCAAGCTATCATGCCGATTGTTTGCCCAGAGCGTGTCCAAGAGTATCCAAAGAATAGAAAGGTTGAGCAGAGAAGTGCCGACTTTAAGGCCGCTTGGCCAAGGAAACTGTCGACCGCTTCACCTTGATTTAGCATGACTCCAATAGCACCAATTAGGAACCAAATGGCCAGAATGATCAGCACGTCATAGATCATTGCCATCACTCTAATGATTAGAGAGGGTAGTTGATGTTGATTAGCATCATCTTGAAACAGTCTGGGCATACTGAACTCCTTTGTTGGAGCCGTAGTGTACTTAAAAGTTTACTTCAAACGAAGTAGTGGTCGCAGCTTAAGTCCAATCACTGAACCAGCAAACGCAAACAGGATCCAAAGCCAGCCGTGCAGGCTGCCAGAGACCACACCACCTACAAAGGCGCCAATGTTACAGCCATAAGCGATGGTTGC
>CATEEE010000235.1 GCA_949499045.1 Marinobacterium sp. xm-d-530
CTGAAACACGTTGGTGTTTTTAAAAACTATTTGCGACAATGCGCGACTTGATCGAAAGGATAGTTCAATGAGTGTGGAAGATCCCATAGAACAACTGGATGCACGCGGCCTCTATTGTCCAGAGCCAGTGATGATGTTGCATGGTAAAATTGCTCAGCTTCAAGTGGGTGATCTCTTTGAGGTGATCGCGACGGACCCCTCTACAGAGCGTGATATTCCTAAGTTTTGCAACTTCTTAGGGCACGAGTTGGTTAGTCATGACGTGAAGGATGATCTTTTCATCTATCGAATTCGGAAGGGTGGATGAGTAAAATCATTCAACAGATAGCCTCTGATACAGAGCGTCTTCTGCAAGAGGCAGAAGAGACTCTAATCAGAGTAGAACAACAAGTTGACCGAACTGAACCTCGTCAACTTCAAGAGAATAAAACAGTGACAGAACAGAACACAGCTAAGCCTCGCAATAAAAACCGTGAAGCGAACCAAGCCGCAGTCGAACTTCTAATTGCTGCGTACCCAAACACTTTTAGCGTAGATGAACCTAAGCCTTTGAAAATTGGTATTCAAGAGGACTTGGTTGCTGATGAGAAGGTCAGTCGCGGTAAAATTAAGCGTGCGCTAGCGACTTATGTTCGTAATCCTCGTTACCTGCAGTCTATGGTAGTGGGTGCTCAACGTGTTGATTTGACCGGTGCTGAAGTTGCTGAAGTGACGGCTGAAGATGAGAAACACGCTAAAGCTAAGCTAGACGAGTACAAGCAGCGCCGTAAAGAGCGTCACCAAGAGTCTCGCAAACAACAGCGTGTCGCTCAGAAAGAAGAGCGCCTATCGTCTAAACTAGACGCGCTAGTTAAGAAGTTCTAATTGCTCGGGCAGAGCAGCGTCTTCGCTGTTCTGTTCAATCCCCCCCTTGAACTGTCAGTTTTTGCCTATATATTAGTAACTAATGATATAGGAGACGTTATGAGTCAATCTGTTAATCTCAGCTGCCCCCACTGCTCAGCCACCAATCGAGTCCCCAACGATAAACTCGATAGAGGACCTGCGTGTGGTAAATGCCGAAAAGCGATCTTCACTCAACAACCTATCGTCCTAAACGAAGAGAATTTCACCAAGTTTGTTCGCAATACTGATATTCCAGTCATTGTCGATTTTTGGGCTGGTTGGTGTGGTCCCTGTCGAATGATGGCGCCAGCCTTTGCCGAGGTGGCAAAACGCACTGAGCCGAACATGCGCTTCGTCAAGGTTGATACTGAAGCGAATCAACAGTTGGCTGCTCGATATAACATCAGAAGCCTACCAACCGTTGTTCGTTTCGAAGGCGGTAAAGAGGTTAAGCGCCAGTCTGGTGCAATGAATATTAGCCAACTGCAGCAGTGGGTAGGTTAATTGAGCAGGTCCTGTGGCGTATTGCCTGCAAAGAACTGATCTAAGTTATCCAGAGCTCTGAACCCCATCGCGGCTCGGGTATCATCTGTTGCTGAACCGATATGCGGTAGCATAAATACCTGCTGTAGCTCTGATAATTTTGGGTTGCCGCCTGGCTCGTTTTTGAAACAATCCAACCCAGCAGCTCTGATGTGCCCGGAGTTGATTGCATCAATTAAGGCATCCTCATCCACTAGTGCACCTCTGGCAGTATTGACCAGTATTGAGCCTTTTTTCATTTTGGCTAAGGTATCACGGTTAATAAGATTGAGGTTCTCTTGTGTGGCCGGGCAGTTGAGGGAAACAACGTCAACTGAAGAGAGAAGAGAATCTAATGTATCATGGTATATGGCGCTGGTAATCACAGTATCAGGCAGTTTTTTACGGTTGTGGTAGTGCACCTCCATACCAAATCCTTTGGCACGACTGGCGACAACCTGCCCAACACGCCCCATACCCACTATACCGAGTTTCTTTCCGGTAATTTGAAAGCCATTCATCATCTTAGGCGCCCAGTCTTTCCAAATCCCTGTGCGCACCATATGGTCACCTTCATAGGCTCTTCGAGCCGCACCAAGCATCAGTAGCATGGCTATTTCAGCGGTGGCGTCACTCAATACATCGGGTGTATTGGTGACGCTAATGCCTCGATCGCGAAGGGCCTTGAGATCGCAATGGTCTACGCCAACGGAATGATTCGCTACGATTTTTAATCGATCGGAAAGGCGCTCTAACATTGGACCCACGAAATGTTCCGAGTGACAAATAAGCATTGCATCGGCTTCATGACTGGCATTGATCAGCTCTGAAAAAGACATCACATGATCGTCTGCAGTCTGCAACACATGGTAATCCCTATGAGCACGCTGCATGACAGGATCTGTTAGGTGTCGGGTTACCCAGAGTGTCGGTTTACTCATCAGTGCTGCTCGTTACTTTTTACGGAACGAATGAAATCAAATCCAGCCATAGCGACAGCGATGCCCGCAATGATAATTAGATCTATTTCCATTACCTTGAATACAAGTATCCCAATAAAAATAGCCAATAGTGAGAAACTGATAAGGGCTAGAAACTTATTCATTTTAAGCAACCTCTTGATTATTCATTGCTTGCGAAAGACTTTCGGATAGCCAGCGTGCTGTTCTCAACAGTCGTGCATCATCCCCTTTAGGGCCGATAATCTGTATACCCATAGGCATACCATCACTGTCTTCAAACACTGGAATATTAACCACAGGTGTACCGGCTAATGTCCAAATCCCATTGAATACCGCATCACCTGTCGTCTCTCTGCTTGGCGCACCACCAAGAGCAGACGGAATGATGAGGGCGTCACAGCGTTCAAAAAGCTCTTCCAAGGCCGCATTTAATATATCGCGCCAATCTAGAGAGGATATGTAATCTCTGGCTGATAAAGCCTCACCCTCTTTGATAGCGGACAGTACATGCTCAGACAGTTGATCTGAGTGGTCTCGGCGATATCGGTAGTAACATTTTGCCATCTCGGCAAAGTTGATCACTTCTCTACCTCTAATGGCTTCTTCGAATGCGTTTGGTAGAGCTGTAATAAAAGCTTGTTCCCCTAAAAACTCGCTCAGCTCCTCAAAAGCACTTCTCATGTCAACTGATGCTTTGTCGAAGTGGGGTGGTTCCACAAGAGCAAAAGTGGGTGTGACCGGCACTCGGTTTAAACAGACCTCTAAGGTTTGAGGTTTGGGAGTCTGTTCCATCTGTTTATCCCGATCGTCATAGCCTGCTAACACATCAGTGACCAGAGCAAGATCGCCAACAGAGCCAGCAAATACTCCCAGTGTGTCTAAAGTAGGGGATTGCAACAGCACACCCGTTCTTGGAATTAAACCAAAACTGGGTTTTACCGCGTGAACGCCACAAAACGAAGCAGGTCGAATAACAGACCCGCCTGTTTGGGTACCAATAGCGATGGGTACCATGCCAGCAGCGACCGCTGCAGCAGAGCCTGATGATGAGCCGCCAGGTGTTCTATCAGAATTGATGGGATTGATCGTCTCACAAGGCTCCAAAAACGCTAGCTCAGTCGTGCGTGTTTTGCCAAAAATAATGGCTCCAGCTGATCGAAGACGATCGACGATCACAGCATCTTTGGTAGGTACTCTGCCAGAATCAATCTGGGTTCCATTCTCAGTCGGTATCGCTTTTGTATCGATTATATCTTTCAGTGCGACTGGGATCCCGTGAAGGGGCCCCAGTGGCATTCCACGCAAACGATACTGATCCAGCTGTTTGGCTTGGTCACGAACATAATTCGCATCGAACCAACTAAAAGCATTGATTGATGGCTCTTTAGCCTCAACCTGACCGATGTAAGCCTCAGCAATCTCTATTGCTGATAGCTCCCCTTTTTTTTGTCTATCGATGAGCGATAGTGCAGTGGTTTCAGTCATATCAGCTTCCGTAAAGTTTGTTTGGTAAGTAGTAGACGATATCAGGTACAGTGTACATCAGGATCATCGCTACAAAGACCATTGCCAAGAACGGCATACATCCCTTGAATATCTCCGTCAGCTTAACCTCAGGTGGTGCAATGCCTTTGAGATAGTAGGCGGACATTGCCATCGGTGGGGTCAAGAATGAGGTCTGAAGGTTAAGTGCTACCAAAATACCGAAGAACAGAGGGTCAATACCAAAAATGGGTAGTAACGGTAAGAAGATCGGGACAAAGATAATAATGATCTCAGACCATTCCAATGGCCAACCCAATAGGAAGATGATCAACTGAGCAAGTAGAAGGAACATCAACGGTGATAGATCCAGTGATGTCACAAACTCAGCAACAATGTGTTCACCGCCAAGGTACGAGAATACGCTCGAGAAAGTGTAAGAACCAACAAATAGCCAACACACCATCGCTGTTGTTCTAAGTGTTAGATAAACCGATTCACGAAGTCGCTGCCAAGTCAGTGAGCGGTATGCAGCAGCCAAAACCAAACCACCCAGTGCACCAATTGAAGCCGCTTCAGAAGGCGTTGCCAAGCCACCTAGGATCGAGCCAAGCACAGCCAGAATCAGAGCAGCCAATGGAAGGAATGATGTAGTCAGTAGCCACAACACTTTGCCAAGCGGCATATCTGGAACTTCCTCTTTCGTTGGCTTAGGTGCCAATTCTGGCTGAAGTTTTGCTCTAACAACTACGTAGATCAGGTATAGGCCTGCAAGGGTTAGACCGGGTAATAGAGCGCCCGCATAGAGACGAACAATCGATACACCTGAAGATGCAGCGTAAACAATCAGCATGATAGAGGGAGGGATAAGAATCCCTAGAGTACCGCCTGCACAGATGATGCCAGCAGCAAAACTCTTGTCGTAACGTGCTTTTAGCATTGAAGGCAGGGCGAGTAGTCCCATCAATGTCACTACCGCACCGACAATACCCGTAGCAGTTGCAAAGAGCGCACAGGTGATTAGAGCAGCGACACCCATTGATCCAGGTATATTTCTTGCTGCTACATTCAGTGTGCTGAATAGACGGCTAACAATATTAGCGCGCTCTACTATGTAGCCCATGAATAGGAAAAGGGGAATCGCAGTCAGTACTTCATTAGCCATTACCGAAAAGGTTTGGTTAATAAAGAGGTCAAAAATTCGGTTATTGAATAGACCATCAATCCAAGTCTGCCAGAGCGTAAGTTGATCCGCATCTGCGTTGACGGCTCGCTCATAAGCGCGCCACATACGTCCTTCATCAAAGTAGGCGTAGTAGCCAAAGGCTATGCCCATTGCCATCAGTGTGAATGCAATTGGGAATCCGAGCAAAACCATGAAAAGGAAAAGCCCGAGCATGGTAATCGCTACAACTGGATCACTCATCTTATTATTCCTTATTAGCGGATAGTTGTTGTTCTTGTGATTGCGCCTGTTTCATCAACAGATCTTCTGTCTCTTCGACGTCATCTTCAATTTGGGCTTGTAGCCAGTGTCCATTTTTAATGCAGTAGATACAGCGGAACACCTGTGCAATTCCCTGGATTAGAAGCAGTATGCCAGCTGCTACCATGACGGTTTTAAACTGATAGATTGGAATACCAGCAGGGCTGTTAACGGATACCTCTCCATATCCCCAAGAGCGACTAGAGTATTTCCAGCCTGTCAGTATCAGTGCCAGTACACCGGGGAAGAAGAAGATAAAGTAGAGGACTAGATCGACTTTGGCTTGAGTCGTCTCTTTCCACGTTCGGTAGATAAAGTCGCCACGAACATGGCCGTTTTTGGAGAGCGTGTATGCACCACCCATCATGAACAGTGTTCCGTACATAATAAATGACACATCAAGTGCCCAAGAAGTCGGGGAATTAAGCGCGTATCGAACAAATACTTCGTAGCCTACGCCGAAGGCCATAAGGATGATAAGCCAAGCGAAGGCTTTGCCTACCCAAGCTGACAAATTATCAGCAAATTTAATGAAAGCGAGCATGTAGAGATCCTCAAAACGGGTGGGACTGACAGCCCCACCCACTGATTATGGTTAAAACGACACGAAGGTGGCGTATTACATATTCAGCTTGCCAGGGAAGAAGTGCTCGTAAGCGGTCACCACATCGGTGCCTGCCATGATTTCGAAGTAGCCGACACGTTCAACCCATGCTCGTTGACTGTCTAGGATACGTTTCATGAACGGATCCTGTTCCAGTTCAGCGATGATCTTATCCCAAGATTCGATTTGACCCTTCAGAATGTCTTTCGAGGTGCGGTGAACTTTAACGCCTTCATCACGCTCAAGTTCCATCAAGTCTTGTGAGTACTGATCCAATGCAAGCATAGTGTTGGCAGTTGAAGCTGATTCAACGCCGTACTGAAGAATTGCCTGAAGATCAGGATCTAGTGATTCATATAGATCGCGGTTGAAGATGATTTCAAACGATTCTGACGCCTGGTGGTAAGAGCTTAGGTAGTAATTTTTCGCTACGTCAGCCGCACCAAATCGACGGTCAGAAGTTGGGTTGTTGAACTCGAATGCGTCGATAACGCCACGTTCCATTGCTGGAACAATCTCGCCGCCCGGTAGCTGTGCAACCGCCATACCCATGTTTTGCAGAAGGTCAGCTGCAAGGCCTACAGTACGGTATTTGAAACCGTTAAGGTCTGCTGCAGTGTTAACTTCGTTTTTGAACCAACCAAATGGTTGAGGGAACATTGGGAAGCCCATAAAGCCAACAATGTTAAGACCCATCATTTCCTGTGTCAGTTCACGGTACAGTTCTTGGCCGCCCCCTTTGTAGAACCAGCCCATCATCGTATTGGCGTTACCGCCGAATACTGGACCTGTGCCAAATAGAGATGCTGCTTTGTTCTTACCGTACCAGTAAACAGGTACCTGGTGACCAGCGTCGATAATACCGTCGTTTACAGCATCCAGAACTTGGAATGCTTTTACGACTGCGCCAGCTGGTAGTAGTTCTACCTTCAAGCGACCGCCAGACATTTCCTCCACACGATCGCAGTACTGCTTAGCCATCTCTTGGAAGATGTCAGATGCTGGCCATGAAGATTGCATTTTGATTGTCACGGCTTTGCTGTGACCACCGGCTAGGACTGCTGGTGCAGCGGCTGCACCTGCTGCTAAGGCGCCTGCTGCAGCACCGCCTTTAAGGAATGAACGACGATTAATCGTTTTGTTCTCTTTTTCTTGAGACATTATTCACCTCGTTAACGATCTATTGTTTTTTTATCCGTTACACGTGCTAGGAATCTGTGACCGAAGTCGTAATTCCTTGAGTATTACTTGAATACCCACATACAGCATACGTCATAATTTGTTAAAAAAGATCATTAATAATGTCGTATGTGTTAATTTTAAATTTGTGAGATATAAATTAATAAATTACAAAAAAGTTAATAAAAATCAATTACTTGTTATTGGTATTTATGATTTTTATTTCATTTTTTCCACAATGTGAACTCTATTGACTGCCCGGACGTAGTCCACACTGATCCAAAAGGTCTTGCCATGATTGAGTGTGTTTTTCTCGTGCTTTTAGATATCTGGACCAGACCTCTCCCTCTGGATGGGTGTAGGTATTTAGCCATTGGCTTTGAGGTAAGTTAAGTGAGGTGTTAATGGCTTGATGGAGGTCGCTCCATTGGCGCCCTGAACGTTCAACGTGAGCGATGTAAGGCTGCA
>CATEEE010000236.1 GCA_949499045.1 Marinobacterium sp. xm-d-530
AGAATCGACGCGTAAGCCAATGTCTCTGCAAAGCCCCAGTTAGCGGCCATTGCACCGGCTGCCATGCGCTTGCGATCGTCATAGATCTTAGAGACCTGACGCTGAACGCTGAAGTGTTCGGGAGTCTCTGCAATATTAGCCGCAAGCTCTTGAAGCACCTTAAGATCCACACGAGTATCACACTCGAACGACCATTGGTGGCCAAGATAAGGCGCCCAATCGACAAACATCTTAGAGTTCGGCTCAAGCACAAGAGAGTGCGCCACGTGCTCGCCATTTTCTAGCGCTGCACGGTAAGCTTTTTCCATCTCTTTGCTCTGTTCAGCAGTGATAACACCCTCTTCGATCAGCTTAGTTGCATAGAGATCGCGGGTCGTCTTCTGCTTTTTAATGATATCGTACATCAACGGCTGAGTACCGCTCGGCTCGTCCGCTTCGTTGTGACCGCGACGGCGGTAACAGACAAGATCGATAACAACGTCTTTCTTAAACTCGTTACGGTAATCGACTGCCAACTGTGTTACGAAACGAACCGCTTCCGGGTCGTCGCCGTTAACGTGCAAGATGGGCGCTTCGATCATCTTAGCAACGTCGGTACAGTAATCTGTAGAGCGAGCGTCTTCTTGCTTAGAAGTCGTAAAGCCAACTTGGTTGTTGATGACAATGTGAATTGTACCACCCGTTTTGTAGGCACGTGTCTGAGACATCTGGAATGTCTCCATGACAACGCCTTGACCGGCAAAAGCCGCATCACCGTGGATGTTGACTGGAACAACCGAGTTACCGACTGGGTCTTCACGACGATCCTGACGAGCGCGTACCGAACCTTCGACTACTGGCGCTACGATCTCTAGGTGAGATGGGTTGAAGGCCATGGCAATGTGAACTTCACCACCGTCAGTATTGACGTTGGATGAGAAACCCTGGTGGTACTTAACGTCACCTGATGAATCAACTAGCTTCTTACCTTCGAACTCACCGAACAGGTCAGCTGGGTTTTTACCGAAGATATTAACCAGTGTGTTAAGACGGCCACGGTGAGCCATGCCGATCACAACCTCTTTAGCACCCTGTTTACCAGCACGCTGGATAAGAGTGTTCAAAGAGACGATCAGAGATTCAGCACCCTCTAGACCAAATCGTTTAGCACCGGCAAAACGGGAGCCCAGGTACTTCTCTAGACCTTCAGCAGCCGTCAGGCGCTCTAGGACCATAAGTTTCTTCTCTGGCTCAACCGTTGGGTGTGCACGAGTTGGCTCAATGCGAGACTGAAGCCATAGACGCTCTTCAGTGTTCACAATGTGCATGTACTCAGAACCTACCGAACTGCAGTAAGTATCTTGAAGATCCTCAAGGATCTCACGCAGTGTCGCCTCTTCGCGACCAAACTGCAGACTACCGAGTTGGAAAGTTGTATCAAAATCCGCTTCTGAAAGTTCGTGGTAACGCAGATTAAGGTCGGCCACTTCTGCACGTTCTAGCAGATTCAGTGGGTCGATCTTAGCGATCTGGTGTCCACGCATGCGGAAAGCATCAAAGAGTGCTAGCGCGCGAACTTGCTTACGCTCATGCTCAGAGCTAACAGACGATACCGCTGCAGGCTGTGCACGCTTTTGATTCTTAGCAATATATTGGAAATGTTCACGAATCGGTGCAAGAGGCACATCAGGAGTGATGTTTTCACCGACTTTAGGGAGTTTATCAAACTCTTCACGCCACTCTGGGGGAACGGAGTTTGGATCTAAAAGGTACGTTTCGTATAGCTGTTCTACGTAAGAGAGGTTGCCGCCGTATAGATGAGCATTCTTCCACAGCTGCTCCATCAGACCGTCTTGCATTATATGTTTACCCTCGTTGTGGGGTACGGGACCTCCGAAGCTCTTGTGAAGCCTCTTCATCCATCGCCCTACTGCTTCTAATTTCCATTTTTTAACGCAATATTCGGTGTTGCAACCAAATAAAACTCGCGTAGTTTACGCCTTTTATTCAACCCTGAACACCGCCCTTTTCACGATTTAATACTAAAGTAATCAATGTTTTATCGCGTTTTGGAATAAGTTAATTCTACGGGCTTTTAACAGCCGTTTTTAGTTCTTTTAGGCTATTAAGTAAGAGCTTTTTAAACGTTTTTTTGCACTTTAGTCTTAATTGGATTGTGACTGCTGTTTTTGAGCGTTGATTGTTTATCAGGGGTTTGGAGTTTAATCTGGTAGCGGTTGACAGGCTAAAGCCAGTCACCGGTGTATAGACCCAGCTACTGAGCAAGGGTGACTGGCTTCAGCCTGTCACCACTGTTTAAACCACGCTACGGAGCTAGGGTGACTGGCCTTCAGCCTGTCATTCGCCCTTGCAACGTTTTCCAGAAAACAAAAAACCCGCCGAGGCGGGTTTTTTTAGCTTCAACCTACGCTTAAGTTGCGCGTGAGATTAGCATGTTACGGATCTTACCAATCGCTTTGGTTGGGTTAAGGCCTTTAGGACATACATTCACACAGTTCATGATGCCGTGGCAGCGGAATACGCTGAATGGGTCATCAAGCTCTGCAAGACGTTCGTTAGTCGCTGTATCACGGCTGTCGGCTAGGAAACG
>CATEEE010000237.1 GCA_949499045.1 Marinobacterium sp. xm-d-530
AGGATACGAACATAGCCGCCTGGGCGAGTAGCGTAACGCTGACCCAGATCGTTGAATAGTTTACCTACTGCTGCATCGCTACGTGTACGGGCAAAAGCCAGACGACGGTTAGCAACAGAATCGTTTTTCGCCAATGTGATCAGTGGCTCAACAACAGAACGAAGTTCTTTAGCTTTAGGCAGAGTTGTTTTGATCAATTCGTGCTCGATCAAAGAAACTGCCATGTTCTTGAACATCGCTTTGCGGTGTGAGCTGGTACGATTCAAATGACGACCAGATTTACGATGACGCATCTTATCTATCCTTTAAAACTTAGCTAAGTCGACTTAAGAAGCCACTTTGTCGTCGCCTTTAAGAGAAGCTGGTGGCCAGTTCTCAAGACGCATACCTAGTGACAGACCTTTAGATGCAAGAACATCTTTGATCTCTGTAAGTGACTTTTTACCCAAGTTCGGAGTTTTTAGCAGTTCAACTTCGGTGCGCTGAATTAGGTCACCGATGTAGTAGATCTGCTCAGCCTTCAAACAGTTCGCGGAACGCACAGTTAGCTCAAGATCATCTACAGGACGTAAAAGTACTGGATCAATCTCTGGCTCAGCTGGCTCAGACTTCGCTTGTTCGCTTGCATCTTCAAGGTCAACAAATACTGCGAGCTGTTGCTGCAGAATCGTTGCCGCACGACGAATGCACTCTTCTGGATCGATTGTGCCATTAGACTCAATGTCGATAACCAGTTTGTCTAGGTCTGTACGCTGTTCAACACGCGCAGCTTCAACTGCGTAAGAAACACGTAGTACAGGGCTGTAGCTAGCATCTAGCTGCAAACGACCAATAGCACGTGTCTCATCGTCTTCACTAGTACGTGCATCAGCAGGTACATAGCCGCGACCGCGGGAAACAGTAAGGCGCATGTTCAGACTGCCAGCGCTAGTAAGCGTAGCAATCACGTGTTCCGGATTAGCGATCTCAACATCTTGGTTTAGCTGGATATCTGCAGCAGTAACTGCACCAGGACCAGATTTGTTGATTGTCAGCACCGCTTCGTCGCCGTTGTGCATGATAATCGCAACACCTTTGAGGTTCAGAAGGATCTCAATGACATCTTCCTGAACGCCCTCAATGCTGCTGTACTCATGCAGAACACCGTCGATTTCTACTTCTGTAATTGCACAACCTGGCATAGAAGATAGAAGGATACGGCGCAGCGCGTTACCCAAGGTGTGACCGAAGCCACGCTCTAGAGGTTCCAAAGTAACCTTAGCGCGAGTCTTGCTAATCTCCTGTACGTCAATGTGACGTGGGCTTAGAAACTCATTTACTGAACTCTGCATAGTTCCACCGTTTAATTCAATATTACTTAGAGTAAAGTTCTACGATCAACTGTTCGTTGATCTCAGCTGGTAGTTCTGCGCGTTCTGGCATGGCTTTAAAAGTGCCTTCCATTTTTGCAGAGTCAACTTCAACCCACTCTACCGGTGCACGCTGTGCAGCCAGTTCCAACGCCGCTTTGATACGTAGTTGGTTTTTAGCTTTTTCACGTACTGCAACCACATCGCCCGCTGCTACTTGGTAAGAAGCCACGTTGACTACTTCACCGTTAACAGTGATTGAGCGGTGAGAAACGATCTGACGTGCTTCTGCACGTGTAGAGCCGTAACCCATGCGGAATACAACGTTATCCAAACGACTTTCAAGAAGTTGCAGAAGGTTTTCACCTGTAGCGCCTTTACGACGTGCTGCTTCTTTGTAGTAGCCGCGGAATTGCTTTTCTAGTACGCCGTAGATACGACGAACTTTCTGTTTTTCACGAAGCTGTAGACCGTAGTCTGACAAACGACCGCGACGAGCGCCGTGTACGCCAGGTACAGTTTCAGCCTTGCACTTGCTGTCTAATGCGCGAACACCGCTCTTAAGAAAGAGATCAGTGCCTTCGCGGCGAGACAACTTGCACTTAGGTCCAATATAACGAGCCATAATTACTTACCGTCTCCAGTTTAAACGCGACGTTTCTTCGGAGGGCGACAACCATTGTGTGGAATAGGTGTCACATCCGTGATGTTTGCGATTTTGTAGCCACAAGCGTTCAGTGCGCGCACTGCAGACTCACGACCTGGTCCAGGACCCTTCACAAACACGTCTAGGTTTTTCAAGCCATACTCAAGTGCAGCTTGACCAGCACGTTCTGCAGCAACCTGTGCAGCGAACGGCGTACTCTTACGAGAACCACGGAAGCCAGAGCCTCCAGAAGTTGCCCAAGAAAGAGCATTACCTTGACGATCGGTAATAGTAATAATGGTGTTGTTAAAAGAGGCGTGGATGTGCGCAAGGCCGTCCGCTACCTGCTTTTTAACTTTTTTACGTGTGCGATTACTCGGCTTAGCCATAGTTAGTAATTCCTATCGCTTACTTACGGATCGGTTTACGTGGTCCCTTACGGGTACGTGCGTTAGTTTTAGAACGCTGTCCGCGCACCGGTAGATTACGACGGTGACGGATTCCACGGAAACAACCAAGGTCCATAAGACGCTTAATATTCATGTTGACTTCACGACGAAGGTCGCCTTCAACAGTCAACTTAGTAACTTCACCACGAACATTGTCGAGTAGCTCTTCAGAAAGATCACCAACTTTAGTTGTTGGATTGATACCTACTGTGTCACAAATCTGCTTTGCAGTTGTGCGGCCGACTCCATAAATGTAAGTCAGTGAAATTACCGCGTGCTTGTTGTCAGGAATATTGACGCCAGCTATACGGGCCATTCAATGTACTCCATTAGTTAATTATTCGCTTCCAGCAAGAACTGGGTACGAAATTACATTCAGTTCGTGGAAGGCGCGCAATTATACGGGTTGATTATAATTAAATCAACCCATGCGCCCTTCCGCCTCGTTTACAACCTAGGTTTAACCCTGACGCTGCTTATGACGAGGTTCAACCTTGCAGATCACGCGAACGGAACCGTTACGACGTACGATCTTACAGTTACGGCAAATTTTCTTAACAGATGCGCGTACTTTCATAATTCACCTCAATGGTTTAACGCAGTAGACCTGCGCCACCCTTTAGATTCGACTTCTTCATCAATGATTCATACTGGTGTGACATTAAGTGCGATTGCACTTGTGCCATGAAGTCCATTACCACGACTACAACGATCAGTAGTGAAGTACCACCGAAATAGAAAGGTACGTTCCATGCAACTACCATCGCCTGTGGCATCAGTGATACCGCAGTGATGTAAAGAGCACCAAACAGAGTTAGGCGGCTCAATACTGAGTCGATGTAACGAGCAGACTGTTCACCTGGACGAATACCTGGGATGAAAGCACCCGATTTCTTCAGGTTATCTGCCACTTCACGAGGATTAAACATAATCGCCGTGTAGAAGTAACAGAAAAATATAATTGCTGCCGAAAACAACAGAATGTACAACGGCTGACCTGGGCCTAGAGCCAATGCAACATCCTGAAGCCAATCCATACCCTCACTCTGGCCAAACCATTGGCCAAGAGATGCTGGGAATAGCAGAATAGAGCTTGCGAAGATCGGTGGGATAACACCCGCCATGTTGACCTTCAAAGGCAAGTGGCTAGTTTGGCCCGCGTAAACACGGTTACCCTGCTGGCGCTTGGCATAGTTGATGGTGATACGACGTTGTGCGCGCTCCATGAACACGACAAAACCAACAGTCGCAACCGCCAACACAGCAATTGCTAGCAGCGCCAGGATGTTAAGATCACCCTGACGAGCCGATTCAAAGGACTGACCGATCGCACCAGGAAGACCCGCTACGATACCAGCAAAGATCAGAATCGAAATACCGTTACCGATACCACGTTCAGTGATCTGCTCACCAAGCCACATTAGGAATACTGCACCAGCAACCAGTGTAATAACGGCTACAAAGTAGAAGTTAAACGCTGTGCTGAATGCTACACCCTGATTAGCCAGACCAACGGTCATACCCAAGCCCTGAACCGTTGCTAATGCAACAGTACCATAGCGAGTGTATTGGTTGATCTTACGGCGACCAGCTTCACCCTCTTTCTTCAACTGTTCAAGCTGAGGGCTAACTGCTGTCATCAACTGCATGATAATCGATGCAGAGATGTACGGCATGATGCCTAGAGCCAAGATCGACATGCGCTCGAGTGCACCACCCGAGAACATGTTGAATAGGCTTAGGATCGTACCCTGGTTCTGATCAAACAGAGCAGCAAGACGATCTGGGTTAATACCCGGAACTGGAATATGCGCGCCAATACGATACACAATGATCGCAATCGCGACGAAACGCAGACGTGCCCAAAGCTCGCCTAGTCCGCTTGCATTTCCTGCTGGTACTTGTCCTTTAGTTGCCATTACGCTTCTACCTTACCACCGGCAGCTTCGATTGCAGCTAGAGCGCCTTTAGTCACTTTAAGACCTTTAACGGTAACTGCTTTAGTAATTTCACCAGATAGAATTACACGTGCAGAGGTAATCTCTTCACGAATAATGTCAGCCTGTTTAAGCGCTGCGAGGTCAACTACGTCAACACCGCAAGCAGCCAATTCGTTTAGACGAATTTCAGCTACGTAACGCGCTTGACGAGAGGTGAAACCGAATTTTGGCAGACGACGCTGCAAAGGCATTTGACCGCCTTCAAAACCTGGCTTAACACTACCGCCTGAGCGAGATTTAAGACCCTTGTGACCACGGCCACCAGTCTTACCTAGGCCGGAGCCGATACCACGTCCAACACGCTTAGGAGCGTGCTTAGAACCGGCACCCGGGCGAAGAGTATTCAAACGCATTTGGGAGACTCCTCTATTAGTCTTCTACACGAAGCATGTAGTTGACTTTGTTAATCATGCCACGAACTGCAGGAGTGTCTTCCAACTCAACAGTGTGGTTCATGCGACGTAGACCAAGACCTGTAAGGGTAGCTTTATGCTTCGGAATAATACCGATTGGGCTGCGTACCAAAGTGATTTTTACTGTATTAGCCATCGATTAGTTCCCCAGGATCTCGTCGACTGACTTACCGCGCTTAGCTGCAACATCTTCAGGAGACGCCATAGACGCAAGACCTTTAACAGTCGCGCGAACAACGTTCACTGGGTTTGTTGAGCCGTAGCACTTAGCCAATACGTTTTCTACACCAGCCAGTTCAAGAACTGCACGCATCGCGCCACCGGCGATAACACCAGTACCTTCAGATGCAGGCTGCATGTAGACCATTGAAGCACCGTGACGTGCTTTGACTGGGTACTGCAACGTGTGACCGTTTAGAGAAACGCTCACCATGTTACGACGTGCTTGTTCCATTGCCTTTTGAATTGCAACAGGTACTTCGCGCGCTTTACCGCGACCAAAACCAACACGGCCATTGCCGTCACCAACTACAGTAAGAGCTGTAAAGCCGAAAATACGACCACCCTTAACTACTTTGGCTACACGGTTTACCTGAACAAGCTTCTCTTGCAGTTCACCGTCTTTCTGTTCGTGATTTGCCATAATAGAAACCTTTAGAATTCCAAACCGCCTTCACGTGCAGCGTCTGCTAGAGCAGCTACACGACCGTGGTATTTAAAACCAGAGCGGTCAAACGCTACCTGGCTAACACCTGCTTCTTTTGCACGGCTAGCGATCAGAGTACCGACCTTTTTAGCCGCTTCGATGTTACCAGTTGCGTTTTCACGCATATCTTTTTCAACTGTAGAAGCTGCAGCAAGAACTGTAGCGCCATCTGCAGTTACGATTTGCGCGTAGATATGGCGCGGTGTGCGGTTAACACACAGACGTGCAGTACCGATCTCACGCATTTTAGCGCGTGAACGACGAGCACGACGTAAACGAGATTCTTTTTTAACGTTCATAACCCTGCCTTACTTCTTCTTAGCTTCTTTACGGCGAACATACTCGTCGCTGTAACGAACACCTTTGCCTTTATATGGCTCAGGTGGGCGGAAACCACGAACTTCAGCAGCAACCTGGCCTACAACTTGTTTGTCAGCACCAGAGATGACGACAGTTGTTTGGTTAGGTACTTCTGCCTTAATACCTTCAGGCAGTGCGTACTCTACTGGGTGTGAGAAACCCAGAGTCAGGTTTAGAGTGCTTCCAGAAACCGCAGCACGGTAACCAACACCGATCAGTGTTAGCTCTTTTTTGAAGCCTTCGCTAACACCAGCAACCATGTTGTTAACGATAGAACGAGTTGTGCCAGCCAGTGCAACAGATTGTTTTGCACCGTCACGAGTACCGAAGTTCAATGCACCTTCAGCCTGTTCAACAGTAACTGATGGGTGTACTTCGTGTGATAGCTGACCATTTTTGCCTTTAGCGCTGATCGTCTGGCCAGAGATTGAGATCTCTACACCAGCAGGCACAGCAACAGGCGCTTTAGCGATACGTGACATCGTAAATCCCCTTAGAATACTGTGCAGATCACTTCACCGCCGATACCAGCAGCGCGCGCAGCGCGATCGGTCATTACACCTTTGCTAGTAGAAACGATTGCGCAACCTAGGCCATCTGATACTTTTGGAAGATCAGATGAAGATTTGTAGATACGTAGAGATGGCTTAGATACTCGCTTGATCTCTTCGATTACTGGCTTGCCTTCGAAGTATTTAAGTTCGATAGACAGCACAGGCTTAACGTCACCTTCAACTGAGTAACCGTTGATGTAACCTTCTTCTTGTAGAACGGCTGCAATAGCAACTTTCTGCTTTGAAGATGGCATAGCAACAGCAACTTTCTCAGCCATGTGACCGTTGCGGATACGAGTGAACATATCCGCGAGCGTGTCTTGCATGCTCATGCTTTTACTTCCTCTCTTGTGCAGCGTAGTGCGGTAGCCCCGTCATCACTGACGTGGCCCTGACCACTACGCTTACCGTTAACTAACTGGTGGATTACCAGCTAGCTTTCTTAAGGCCTGGTACGTCGCCGCGCATTGCAGCTTCGCGTAGCTGGTTACGGCAAAGACCGAACTTGCGGTAAACCGCATGTGGACGACCTGTTACCTGACAGCGACGCTGTTTACGTACTGGGCTAGCGTCACGTGGCAGTTTCTGCAACGCAACTTGTGCTTCCCATACTTCATCTTCAGATGAAGCTGGTGACGCGATGATAGCTTTCAGAGAAGCGCGTTTCTCAGCGAACTTAGCCGCTAGTTTTTCGCGCTTAACTTCACGCTCCCACATAGATACCTTAGCCATATCTTATCCCTTCCTTATTTCTTGAACGGGAACTGCAGTGCAGTCAAAAGAGCACGACCTTCGTCGTTTGTCTTCGCAGTAGTCGTGATAGTGATATCAAGACCGCGGATCGCGTCTACTTTGTCGTAGTCGATCTCTGGGAAGATGATCTGCTCTTTAACACCCATGCTGTAGTTACCACGGCCGTCAAATGACTTAGGGTTAAGACCACGGAAGTCACGGATACGCGGAACCGCAACGTCAACTAGACGGTCTAGGAATTCCCACATACGCTCGCCGCGTAGAGTAACCTTACAACCGATTGGCCAACCTTCACGAACTTTAAAGCCCGCTACTGATTTACGAGCCAACGTAACAACAGGCTTCTGACCAGCAATTGCAGTCATATCATTCACTGCATTCTCTAGAAGCTTCTTGTCTGCCAATGCTTCACCAACACCCATGTTAAGAGTGATTTTAGAAACACGTGGAACAGCCATTACGTTTGGCGAATTCAATTCTTCTTTAAGACTCTGTTTGATCTGAGTCTCGTAAAGCGCTTTCAATCTAGACATCTGTTCTACTCCTCTTACTCAACGATTTCGCCAGTTGATTTGTAGAAGCGAACTTTTGTGCCGTCTTCAAGAGTCTTGAAGCCTACACGATCGCCTTTACCTGTCGCAGCGTTAAAGATAGCAACGTTAGAAGCTGCGATAGCCGCTTCCTTCTCAATGATGCCACCTGGTTGCTGAAGCATAGGGTTTGGCTTCTGGTGTTTTTTCACCATATTGATGCCAGACACGATCAAACGATCGTTTTCAAGAATGCGAGCAACTTTGCCACGCTTTCCTTTGTCTTTACCTGCGATAACGATGACTTCGTCGTCACGTTTAATCTTGCGCATTTTATTTACCTTCGTTTCCTACTACCTTCCTCATGCTGAAAAACGCCAAACTCGTTAGAGCTTGACGTTCTCCTTAAAAACTTCGAATTTTCGAGGTTTTATAGCACTTCAGGCGCCAGGGAAATGATCTTCATGAACTTCTCAGAGCGAAGCTCACGCGTTACTGGGCCGAAGATACGAGTTCCGATTGGAGCGTCGTTCGCGTTCAAAAGAACCGCTGAGTTAACATCAAAACGGATCAAAGAACCATCGGGACGACGAACACCTTTACGGGTACGTACTACGACAGCTTTTAGTACTTGGCCTTTTTTGACTTTGCCACGAGGAATCGCTTCTTTAACCGATACCTTGATAACATCGCCAACGTTAGCGTAACGACGGTGTGAACCGCCTAGTACTTTAATACACTGCACTCGCTTAGCGCCGCTGTTATCAGCAACATCAAGCATCGTTTCAGTTTGAATCATGGTTTACTCCACAATCTCTAGTGCCTCATTCGACCCTCAATCGACAGTCGAATAAGGCGGCTAGTGAAGCAAAGGTGCAATAGTCTACACCTTTGCTCCACGTTCTTCAATGCGTACCAATGACCAAGACTTAGTCTTAGACAGTGGGCGACTTTCCGCGATTGTCACTAGGTCACCCGCTTGGCATTCATTCTTCTCATCGTGTGCGTGCAACTTAGTTGAACGCTTCATGAATTTACCGTAGATCGGGTGCTTTTCCTTGCGCTCAACCAACACAGTGATGGTCTTATCCATCTTGTCACTGATAACTTTACCAGTAACGGTACGAGTACGTTTTTCAGCGCTCATTTAGTCACCTGCTTTTTGGTTAAGTACTGTCTTAACGCGAGCGATGTCGCGACGAACCTGACCCAACATGTGAGTCTGTGCCAACTGGCCAGTAGCCTTTTGCATACGCAAGTTAAACTGATCCTTAAGGAGAGTCAGCAATGTTTGCTGAAGCTCTTCTACGGATTGATCACGTAGTTCAGTAGCTTTCATTACATCACCGTCCGTTTAACTACAGTTGTTGAAAGCGGAAGCTTAGCTGCCGCTAGTTCAAAGGCTTCTTTCGCGAGTTGTTCAGGTACGCCTGCCATTTCAAACAGTACTTTACCTGGTTGGATCTGAGCGACCCAGTACTCAACGTTACCCTTACCTTTACCCATACGTACTTCTAGTGGCTTACCTGTAATCGGCTTGTCTGGGAAGACACGGATCCAGATTTTACCACCACGTTTTACGTGACGAGTCATGGTACGACGAGCGGCTTCGATCTGACGCGCTGTGATACGACCACGTTCGGTCGATTTCAGTGCGAATTCACCAAAGCTAACGCTGCTGCCGCGTTGAGCCAAACCGCGGTTGCGGCCTTTCATTACCTTACGGAATTTTAGACGCTTAGGTTGCAACATGTTCCGCTACCTCACTTCGCTTTCTTCGCAGGTGCATTTTTCTGAGCGCGTACCTGTTCGATACCACCAAGAACTTCACCTTTGAAGATCCAAGTTTTGATGCCGATCACACCGTAAGTAGTGTGGGCTTCGTATGTAGCGTAGTCGATATCTGCACGTAGAGTGTGTAGAGGTACACGACCTTCACGGTACCACTCTGTACGCGCGATCTCAGCACCACCTAGACGGCCAGCAAGAGAGATCTTGATACCTTTCGCACCAGCACGCATTGTGTTCTGTACGGCGCGCTTCATAGCACGACGGAACATAACACGACGCTCTAGCTGACCTGCAATGTTCTGCGCAACAAGTTTCGCATCCATATCTGGCTTACGAATCTCTTCGATGTTGATGTGAACTGGCACTCCCATCATCTTAGAGACTGTTGAACGTAGAACTTCTACGTCTTCACCTTTTTTACCAATCACGATGCCTGGACGCGCCGTGTGGATGGTGATTTTCGCATTCTGTGCAGGACG
Source organism: Marinobacterium sp. xm-d-530 (assembly GCA_949499045.1). Classification (GTDB taxonomy): domain Bacteria; phylum Pseudomonadota; class Gammaproteobacteria; order Pseudomonadales; family Balneatricaceae; genus Marinobacterium_E. The sequence goes on from CATEEE010000237.1 coordinate 10,031, forward strand.
CTCGATTTCGATGCGGCTTACAGATGCTTTTTCTAGCTGCTTCTCAAGGTACTTACGCACTTCAAGGTCATTCAACAGCTTCTTCGCGTAATCGGCTTTGTCCGCATACCACACAGAAGTATGGTCTTTTACGACACCAAGTCGAATACCGGTTGGGTTAACTTTTTGACCCATGATTAAATCTCCTAGTACTCAGCTCTTAGTCTGCGACCTTAACAGTGATATGACACGAGCGTTTCAAAATGCGATCAGCTCGTCCCTTAGCACGCGGACGGATACGTTTCATGGTCATGCCTTCATCAACGAAGACAGTCGCAACGCGAAGTTCGTCAATGTCAGCACCTTCATTGTGCTCTGCGTTTGCAATAGCAGACTCAAGCACTTTCTTAACCAGGTGTGCACCTTTTTTGGTGCTGAACGCCAAAATGTTCAGAGCTTCGCCAACAGATTTGCCGCGAATCTGGTCAGCAACCAGACGAGCTTTCTGAGCGGAGATGCGGGCGCCGTTATGCTTTGCAATAGCTTCCATCATCAACTCCTATTATCTCTTAGCCTTCTTGTCTGCAACGTGGCCTTTAAAGGCACGAGTCACTGCAAACTCACCCAGCTTATGACCGACCATGTCTTCAGTAATGAATACTGGGACATGCTGACGGCCGTTATGTACCGCAATCGTCAAACCGACAAAGTTCGGAAAGATTGTAGAACGGCGAGACCAAGTCTTAATTGGTTTACGTTCGCTGTTCTCGATTGCAGCTTCTACCTTTTTCAACAAGTGAAGGTCGATAAATGGACCTTTCTTAAGTGAACGTGGCACAGCTGATTCCTCTTACTTAGCCTGACGACGACGTACGATAAGCTTATCAGTACGCTTGTTCTTACGGGTTTTGTGACCTTTAGTCGGAACACCCCATGGTGTCACAGGATGACGACCACCAGATGTACGACCTTCACCACCACCGTGTGGGTGATCGACTGGGTTCATCGCCACACCGCGAACGGTAGGACGAACACCACGCCAGCGCGTAGCACCAGCTTTACCCAAGCGACGTAGGCTATGTTCACCATTACCTACTTCACCAAGAGTCGCACGACACTCAGACAACACTTTGCGCATTTCGCCAGAACGTAGACGTAGAGTCGCGTACTGACCTTCACGAGCAACTAGCTGAGCGGATGTACCCGCTGAGCGAGCCATCTGTGCACCCTTACCAGGCTTTAATTCAACACAGTGAACAGTCGAACCTACAGGTACGTTGCGCAAAGGCATACAGTTACCTGGTTTAAAGTCAGCCTGTTCGCCAGACATCAGAGCAGCACCTGCTTCAACGCCCTTAGGAGCGATGATGTAGCGACGCTCACCATCTGCGTACTTCAACAGAGCGATGTTCGCAGAACGGTTTGGATCATATTCCAGACGCTCAACGACAGCAGGAATGCCATCTTTGTTGCGACGGAAATCGATTACACGGTAAGCCTGTTTGTGACCGCCACCAATGTGACGCGTAGTGATGCGACCATTGTGGTTACGACCACCAGACTTAGATTTCTTTTCAACCAACGCTGCAAAAGGCTTACCTTTGTGAAGGTTTTGGCCTTTAACAGAAACGACGTGACGACGTCCTGCAGAGGTTGGCTTAGCTTTAACAGTTGCCATTTCTTAACCCCTCCTTATTCGCCAGCAGCCAGAAAATCAATTTCTGAACCGTCAGCTAGACGAACGTATGCTTTGCGAACATCGCTGCGCTTACCCATGCCACGCATAGTACGCTTCGTTTTACCTTTCGCATTAAGCACGTTCACGTTTGCAACCGTTACGTTGAACAGCTGTTCAACAGCAGCCTTAATTTCAGGCTTAGTTGCATCGTTAGCGACACGGAATACTACTTGTTGAGTATCTTCCGCTACGATCGTTGCTTTCTCAGAGATGTGTGGTCCGAGTAGCACTTTGTAGATGCGTTCCGGGTTCATGCAAACACCTCCTCGATCTTCTTAAGAGCGGGTACAGTCACAACCACTTTATCGAAACCGATAAGGCTCACTGGATCGATACCTGCTGCATCACGTACGTCAACGTGTGGTACGTTACGAGCAGCAAGGAATAGGTTTAGATCAACCTCTTCAGTGATAACCAAAGCGTTGCTCAGGTCAAACTCTTTCATTTTTGCTAAGAACTGCTTAGTTTTTGGAGCTTCGACAGCGAAGTCTTCAACAACAACTAGACGCTCTTGGCGAACCAACTCAGACAAGATAGAACGCATCGCAGCACGGTACATCTTCTTGTTAACTTTCTGAGAGTGGTCACGTGGAGTAGCAGCAAATGTTACGCCACCAGTACGCCAAATAGGAGAACGCGTAGTACCCGCACGAGCACGACCTGTTCCTTTTTGACGGAATGGTTTAGCACCACCACCAGCTACATCTGAACGGCTTTTCTGAGCTTTAGTACCCTGACGTGCACCTGCCATGTAGGCAGTTACAACCTGGTGTACTAGAGCTTCATTAAACTCTTTGCCAAACGCAGTATCGGCTACTTCAACCGAACCCTTGGCACCAGTTAGATTCAAATTCATGACAATCTCCCTTAGCCGCGCGCTTTAACAGCTGGTTTAACGATGACGTCACCACCAGGAGCACCAGGAACGGCACCCTTGATTAGCAACAAGCCGCGCTCAGCGTCTACGCGTACTACCTCAAGGCTTTGTACTGTAGATCGCTCTGCACCCATGTGCCCAGCCATCTTTTTACCTTTAAAAACGCGACCCGGAGTTTGGCACTGACCAATTGAACCCGGAGCACGGTGAGAAAGTGAGTTACCGTGAGTCATATCCTGAGTACGGAAGTTGTGACGCTTAACGCCACCCTGGAAGCCCTTACCCTTAGATTGACCAGTTACATCTACTTTTTCGCCTGCTTGGAAGCGCTCAACAGTAAGTGCATCACCTACGTTGATTTCCTCATCACCCTTCGCGCGAAACTCCCACAAACCTGCACCTGCTTCAACGCCAGCTTTAGCAAAATGACCAGCTTCTGGTTTAGAAAGGCGGTTAGCCTTCTTAGCACCAGTAGTCACTTGTACAGCAGCGTAACCGTCTGTTTCGACAGTCTTAACGCAAGTCACTCGGTTCGGTTCCACCTCGATGACGGTGACTGGCACGGACACGCCGTCTTCAGTGAAGACACGGGTCATACCCGCTTTACGTCCGATAAGTCCTAATGACATTTTATATACCTCTTGCCAGTTGTGTACGGGGCTGTTACCCACTACGGCTACCCTTTTCAGGGGTATTCCACAAATAGCGCTTCATTAATAAAAAATTAATAAATCTGCGCGTGCTATTAGCCTAGGCTGATCTGCACTTCTACACCCGCTGCGAGATCTAGCTTCATTAGAGCATCAACTGTTTTTTCAGTTGGCTCAACGATATCTAGAACACGCTTGTGCGTACGAATTTCGTACTGATCACGCGCGTCTTTGTTGACGTGCGGTGAAACCAATACGGTGTAACGCTCTTTGCGAGTAGGAAGTGGGATCGGACCACGGACCTGAGCACCAGTACGCTTTGCAGTTTCAACGATCTCCTGAGCCGAAGTATCGATCAGACGATGGTCAAAAGCCTTCAAGCGGATTCTGATTTTTTGGTTCTGCATTTTGATCACGCATTTCCTAAAATATTAAATTAACGGCAATAGCCGACCTCCCCTCAAATGAAGGGACGCAAATTCTACTTGAGATTTGGCACGTAGGTCAACTATAGATTCATTAAAGATACTGCCTAATCGGAGAGTCGGGTCAGACCCGATGCACGGAATAGTGACTGAGCACCGGTGTCCGACCTCCGGTCTGACACCGCATCAAAAGCGGATGACAGGCTGAAAGCCAGTCACCGGAATGTCTTTTCTACCTACGGAGTAACGGTGACCGGCCTTGAGCCTGTCATCCGTAAGACCTTTTCTACCCATGGAATAACGGTGACTGGCCTTCAGCCTGTCATCCGCAATACCAGCAAAACCCCAACCCCAGGCAACAGACACAAAAAAACCCGCTCGAGAGCGGGTTTCTTTTAGAAGATTATCGGCAATTAAGCGATGATCTTAGATACAACACCAGCGCCAACAGTACGGCCACCTTCGCGAACTGCGAAACGTAGACCTTCATCCATTGCGATTGGGTTGATTAGTGTAACGTTCATTTTAACGTTATCACCAGGCATTACCATTTCAACACCTTCTGGAAGTTCTACAGCACCAGTGATGTCAGTTGTACGGAAGTAGAACTGTGGACGGTAGCCTTTGAAGAATGGAGTGTGACGACCACCTTCATCTTTGTTTAGTACGTATACTTCACCTTCGAACTGAGTGTGAGGAGTTGTAGTACCAGGTGCACAAAGAACCTGACCACGTTCAACATCGTCACGCTTAGTACCACGAAGAAGGATACCACAGTTCTCGCCTGCACGACCTTCGTCAAGAAGCTTACGGAACATCTCAACACCAGTACAAGTAGTCTTAGAAGACTCACGGATACCAACGATATCGATCTCTTCACCAACTTTGATGATACCACGCTCGATACGACCAGTTACTACAGTACCACGACCAGAGATCGAGAATACGTCCTCGATTGGCATTAGGAATGGCATGTCTACTAGACGCTGTGGCTCTGGGATGTATGAATCAAGAGCTTCTACTAGCTTCTTAACAGCTGTAGTACCTAGCTCGTTGTCGTCTTGACCGTTTAGAGCCATTAGAGCAGAACCAGCGATGATTGGAGTGTCTTCGCCTGGGAAGTCGTAAGTATCTAGAAGATCAACGATCTCCATCTGTACTAGCTCTAGCATCTCGTCGTACTCTTCAGTACCAACGCCGCCACAGTCTTCAGCAAGAAGGTCAGCTTTGTTTAGGAATACTACGATGTATGGTACGCCAACCTGGCGAGAAAGAAGGATGTGCTCACGAGTCTGTGGCATTGGACCGTCAGTCGCACCACAAACTAGAATAGCGCCGTCCATCTGTGCAGCACCAGTGATCATGTTCTTAACGTAGTCGGCGTGCCCTGGGCAGTCAACGTGCGCGTAGTGACGGATGTTTGAATCGTACTCAACGTGAGAAGTGTTGATCGTGATACCACGCTCACGCTCTTCAGGAGCTTTATCGATACCGTCAAATGCGACAGCTTCACCGCCGAAAACTTCTGCACATACACGAGTAAGTGCTGCAGTTAGAGTTGTTTTACCGTGGTCAACGTGGCCGATAGTACCAACGTTAACGTGGGGCTTGGAACGTTCAAATGCTTGCTTAGCCACGAGCTTGATTCCTGTATTAGGTTTAAAAAAATACGAAGACTGCCAATCTGAGTTAGCAATCCTACTGGGCGCGAAATTTTAACGTCATTGCCTATATAGTCAAGCAATGTGATCAATTTTCTTTAAAAAAGATCCCTTTAGTACGTTTGCGACTGTTTATGATGCTACTTTTTTACTTATACATATATATGTCACATCTTTTTGGTTACATTTCGATCAGCTATTCCATCGAGACTAATACAAGCGTATAATTTCGCGACTTTTTAAAACGTCCATGAATTCGAGTGAGAACATGACTGATCTAAATAAATACCGAAATATAGGCATCTTCGCCCACGTTGATGCGGGTAAAACCACAACTACTGAGCGTATCCTGAAACTAACAGGTAAGATCCACAAAACTGGTGAAGTACACGAAGGTGCTGCTACTACCGACTTCATGGAACAGGAGCAGGAGCGTGGTATTACAATCCAGTCTGCAGCAACGACCTGTTTCTGGAAGGACCACCGTTTCAACATCATCGATACTCCTGGGCACGTTGACTTCACTGTTGAAGTATACCGCTCACTTAAAGTACTGGATGGTGGTGTCGGTGTATTCTGTGGTTCAGGCGGTGTAGAGCCACAATCTGAAACTAACTGGCGTTACGCAAACGAGTCAGAAGTTGCACGTGTTATCTTCGTCAACAAACTTGACCGTATGGGTGCTGACTTCTACCGCGTTGTAGACCAGATCAAAAACGTTCTAGGCGCTAACCCACTAGTCTGTACTCTTCCAATCGGTACTGAAGATCAGTTCGTTGGTGTAGTAGATGTACTGACTAAGAAAGCCTACGTATGGGATGATTCTGGCCAGCCAGAAAACTACGAAATCCTTGACGTTCCTGCAGACATGGTTGACGACGTGGATATGTACCACGAGCAACTAATCGAAACAGCTGTTGAGCAAGACGACGATCTAATGATGGCTTACATGGAAGGCGAAATGCCATCTATCGAAGACATCAAGCGCTGTATCCGTAAAGGTACTATCGCTCTAGACTTCTTCCCAACATTCTGTGGTTCTGCATTCAAGAACAAGGGTGTTCAGCTAGTACTAGACGCGGTTGTTGACTACCTACCAAGCCCAACTGAAGTTGATCCACAGGATCTAACGGACGAAGAAGGTAACGCAACAGGCGAGAAAGCGATTGTATCACCAGACGAGCCACTTCGTGCGCTAGCATTCAAAATCATGGATGACCGCTTCGGTGCTCTAACGTTCGTACGTATCTACTCTGGCGTACTTAACAAAGGCGACACGATTCTTAACTCTGCTACAGGTAAAACTGAGCGTATCGGCCGTATGGTTGAGATGCACGCAGACGAGCGTAACGAACTGTCTTCTGCAACAGCAGGTGACATCATCGCAATCGTTGGTATGAAGAACGTACAGACTGGTCACACTCTATGTGATCAGAAGAAACCATGTACTCTTGAAGCAATGGTCTTCCCAGAGCCAGTAATCTCGATCGCTGTTGCGCCTAAAGACAAAGGCGGTTCTGAGAAAATGGGTATCGCAATCGGTAAGATGGTTGCAGAAGATCCATCATTCCGCGTTGAAACTGACGAAGATTCAGGCGAAACCATCCTTAAAGGTATGGGTGAGCTACACCTAGACGTTAAAGTCGACATCCTTAAGCGTACTTACGGCGTTGAACTTAACGTTGGTAAACCACAGGTTGCTTACCGTGAGTCGATCACTATTCCAGTTGAAGACAGCTACACGCACAAGAAACAGTCGGGTGGTTCTGGTCAGTTCGGTAAGATCGATTACCGTATGAAACCAGGTGAGCCAGGTACTGGTTTCACATTCAGCTCTTCAGTTGTTGGTGGTAACGTTCCTAAGGAATTCTGGCCAGCCGTTGAGAAAGGCTTCGCATCTATGATGCAAGAAGGCACAGTAGCAGGCTTCCCAGTTGTAGACGTTGAAGTCGAACTGTTCGACGGTGGTTTCCACGCAGTCGACTCTTCTGCTATCGCATTCGAAATCGCAGCGAAAGGCGGCTTCCGTCAATCTATGCCAAAAGCTGGCCCACAGCTTCTTGAGCCTGTGATGAAAGTTGACGTCTTCACTCCTGAAGATCACGTTGGTGATGTTATCGGTGACCTTAACCGTCGTCGTGGCATGATCAAAGACCAGGAAGCTGGCGTAACTGGCGTTCGCATCAAAGCAGACGTACCTCTATCAGAGATGTTCGGCTACATTGGTCACCTACGTACTATGACATCGGGTCGTGGTCAGTTCTCTATGGAGTTCAGCCACTACTCACAGTGTCCAGCTAACGTAGCAGAGACTGTTATCGCTGAAGCGAAAGAGCGTAAAGCGAACAAGTAATTCGCCCAACGCAAAAAACCCCGCCATCGCAAGATGCCGGGGTTTTTTAATGCCCTATGTTTAATCGCGGCCTTTTCTAGACCGCTCCAACATTCGGAACCTGTTGGAGCTTTATCGTAGGTGAAGCGATAAGTTAATTGCATCACCCACACCCAGTGGTACACTATATGGTACACAAATGGAGAGCACCATGATTACTCTAAATGCAACAGAAGCACGCAAGTCTTTCTTCGACATCATTAAACGAACCAATCAACAGCATGAAATTGTTGAGGTCCAACATAAAAACGGCAAGTCCGTGATCATGTCCTCTGAAGAGTATGAAAGCCTGCAAGAAACTCTCCACCTATTATCGCAAGAGGGCTTTGCCAAAGCGTTTAAAGACTCTGTTGAAGAGGCAAACAGTGGCAAGACGGATAGCTTTAATGATGTGTTTGGTGAGTCATTGTGACAAACAGACGTTATGACATAGAACTAACCAAACAAGCCCAAAAGGACATTAAGAAACTATCACCAAAGCTAAAAGAAAAACTCAAAGACATATTAAGGAACAAAATTTCAGTTGATCCATTGGCAGGAAAAGCATTGCTAGGCGATTTGGCCGGTTATTACTCAGTCAGACTCACCTTTCAGGATCGAATCGTCTATCGAATTGAAGATCATCGCTGTGTGGTGGTAATTATTCGAGCTAAAACACATTACGGTGAATAATTCGCGGCCTTTTCTAGACCGCTCCAACATTCGGAACCTGTTGGAGCTTAAGCGTTGAGAGTGCGAAAACTTAAATCGTTAACAGCGAGCAGAACGGGATAAAATCATAACGCTCACCTGCTTTGATCTCCACATCTGCAGGCAAGTGCAGCAAACCATCGGCATTCAAAGCTGAAGATAGAACCCCTGAACTCTGATTCACGACGCGCTGTGCGACACCGGCTTGCAGTTCAACACGCATAAACTCATCTCTCGACTGAGCTGCACGCTTCACCATAGTTTCAACCGGTATGCGTAATGCTGGCTTATACTCAGCCCCTTGAATATGCATCAAACACGGACGCGCCAGCAACGAGAAGGTCACCAAGGCCGACATAGGGTTACCCGGTAAACCAAAAATAGGCGTTCGCCCTACCCGACCTGCCGCAAAGGGCTTACCCGGACGGATACGAATACGCCACAAGTTAAGGGAACCTAGCTCGTCAATCGCATTTTTGACATGATCCTCTTCACCCACCGACACACCGCCCATCGTCAGAATCGCATCGGCTTGTTCTGCCGCTCTAATCAACGCATCCCGGGTCGCTTGATGATTATCAGCCACCTGACCAATATCAACTACCTCAAAGCCCGCTTGGCGAAGTAGCTCAACCAGCATCGGGCGATTGGAGTTATAGATCTGTCCGGGTTGTAGTTCAACACCAGGCTCTACTAGCTCATCGCCCGTCGACAGAAGCGCCACTGTTAAGGGTTTGAACACTTTTACCTGTGTAACACCTGTGGAAGCACATATACCCAACGCAGGCGCCGTGAGTCGAGCACCCGCCTCTACGATCACTTCCCCTGAAGTAATATCCAAACCTGCAGCTCGAACATTCTCCGCCGCCTTAGCGGTTTGAAGAATACGGACACCCGTCTCAATGGTTTCGGTGTTCTCTTGCATCACCACACAGTCAGCCCCGTCAGGCAGTTCGGCACCGGTAAAAATACGAGCAGCAGTACCACTGACTAATGGGGTAGTCACTGCGCCAGCAGGTATGCGTTGTGATATTGAGAGCTCTGCACCCGCGACGGCATCTTTGGCGGCTAACGCATAGCCATCCATCGCAGAGTTAGCTTTAGGCGGCACATTGATCGAAGCAACAACCGACTCAGCTAAGATTCGACCGGCCGCATCATTCAGAGCAACAGTCTCAACATCGGCTATAACAGACAGCTGATCGAA
>CATEEE010000238.1 GCA_949499045.1 Marinobacterium sp. xm-d-530
CGGTAAACTCAGGTTCACTTTTCAATTGGGTAGTGACCGGTGTTTCATAATCGAGGGTTTTAGCAGGCGATATCAGTAGTAGCATAGTAACAATCTTTGAATAAATGGTTTAAATAGTGTAATTAATAGCTATTACGCGAAGCGTTTTATCCAGATCAATCTCGCCAGCGTAGCTACTCCGGATCCGATAACGACCACTCCAGAGGTCAGCAGAGGGTTGCTGAGACTCAGTAGTTTGATGGCGGCACCTGATGCAAGAAAGCCAACAAACAGACAGAGCAGCGCCATTAATAGTGCGTGTACGATGGTAGCCGCTTGGTAGCGCTTCAGACGTGTGATAAAAATCACAGCAGGCAATACAAAGCCTAGCAGTGTGATGTAGGACGGAAGTTGGCTATCCATCTAATAATTCCTTCAATAAGTGGTATCTAAATTAAACCTGCATTAACCGGTAAGTGCAAATGGATTGGGGTGGGCGTTAGTGTGACAACTGTGTAGAATCTGCACCTTAATTTTCACACAGACTCTTGAGTGTTCCATGAGCAATACACGCGTTTTAACAGGTATCACAACGACCGGTACACCGCACATTGGTAACTACCTAGGTGCGATTAAACCAGCGATTGAAGCGACCCTTAATCCAAACACTAATTCGTTTTTCTTTTTGGCGGATTACCACGCACTGATCAAATGTCACGATCCAGAGCGTGTGGCTCAATCTACCCGTGAAATCGCTGCAACATGGTTAGCCTTGGGTCTAGATACCGATAAAGCGACCTTCTACCGTCAGACCGACATACCTGAGATTCCTGAATTGACGTGGATTCTTACTTGTATGTGCTCTAAGGGTTTAATGAACCGTGCACACGCTTACAAAGCGTCAGTTGATGCTAACCGTGATGCTGGATCAGAGGATCTAGATGACGGCATCACCATGGGTCTGTTTAGTTACCCGATTCTTATGGCGGCCGATATCTTGATGTTCAATGCGAACAAAATTCCAGTCGGCAAGGACCAGATCCAGCATATCGAAATGGCTCGTGATATAGCTGGCAAGTTCAACCACACCTATGAAGAGTTGTTCGTTCTACCTGAAGCTCAGGTGGATGAAGAGACTCAACTGATTCCAGGTTTGGATGGTCGCAAGATGTCGAAGAGCTACGACAATACGATTCCTCTATTTGCGCCAACTGATCAATTACGCAAGCTGATCAATCAGATTAAAACCGACCTTCGCGAGCCCGGTGAGCCAAAAGATGCGGATAACAGCACCATCTTCCAGCTCTACAATTTATTCGCTACTAAAGACGAAAGTGCTGCAATGCGTTTGGCGTTTGATAACGGCATCGCTTGGGGTGAAGCAAAACGTGAACTGTTTGAGTTCTTAGATGCTAAATTGTCAGCGCCACGCGCACGTTACAACGAGTTGATGAACAATCTTGATGCGGTTGAAGCTGAACTCCATAAAGGGGCTGAGAAGGCGCGTGCTGAAGCGGCGCCCCTGCTTGAAAAGGTGCGTATTGCGGCGGGTATTCGCCCATTGACCTATGTGGCACCGAAAGCTGAGAAGCAGGAAACAAAGCAGAAAGAGCTGACAGCTGAAGAGTTAGCACGCATTGAAGAGGGCCGACGTCGTGCCATTCTTCGTGGTGCACAGCACCTATTAGATCAAGTAGCCAATGCAGACGATCCTGCTACGGAAGCTAAAGCGATAGTTGCTACGAAAACAGAAGAGGTTGCAGGCCTCAAGAAAAAAGCGAAGCAGAAAGCCGAGAACGAGCTGGAAGCACTTAAAGCTGAATGGGCTGCTCTACTGGCTTAACGATTAAGCTTGATATCTCTCAATGAGCTCAATCTAATAAAGGGATCTACTATTGATCCCTTTTTTATTAGCGAACAGATAGGATTAAAAATGTCATTGCTGGGTAATCTGGCAGCTTGGTCTGCCTACGGATTGTTTAGAAGCCCGATTGCGCGCCGCTCAAAATGGGTGCACGACAAAACCATGAAGTTGTTTCGAGTGGGTGCACAGCGCGGTAGTGTTAAGGCGTTGTCGACCTACGGCTTTTTACTGCACTTTCGTGGCACTGATGCGGCCAGTAAAGAGCAGGGCGCACTCTATATTCAGGCGGCAGCTGAGCGGGGTGATGCAAAGTCACAATATCAAATGGGCAAACTCTATGAATCAGGCTATCCACCGGTGATTTTTAAACTGACTGATAAAGCCTTTGAACATTACCAAGCGGCGGCTGAGCAGGGACATCCTGTAGCTATTCAAAGAATGGTGGGTATCTACACCAATGGGGAGTTGGGTAGGGATGTTGATTTAGAGCAGGCTTCGTCTTGGGAATCAAAGCTTGGGTAAATTACCGGGGTCTGACCTGCGGTCTGATCCCACTCTATAATTACGCTAGAAATACCAGTGACTGGCTTTAGCCTGTCATCTGCTATCTAATTTCGTAGAAGATTCTGGAAAACGCTTAAAAAGTCCGGTCAGACCCAGCACTCTGTAGGAGGGAATGGCGCGTAGCGCCAACCCCGACCGCAATCACTCCGCCGACGTATCCAACGCTGGGAAAGACTTCACAAGTTCATCGACCGCTTTCATCTGTGCTAAATAAGGCTCTAGCTTCGATAGTGGTAGGGCACAGGGGCCATCACACTTGGCCAGGTTTGGATTAGGGTGTGCTTCTAAAAATAGACCTGCAATCCCTTGTGAGAGTCCGGCTCGTGACAGCTGAGCAACCAGTGCGCGACGGCCATCGGCTGAATCCGAACGACCCCCTGGCATCTGCAAAGCGTGCGTTGCATCAAAGATCACAGGGTAGCCAAACTCTTTCATGATGCTAAAGCCGAGCATATCGACGACTAGGTTGTTGTAACCAAAGGCGCTGCCACGTTCACACAGAATAAGCTGGTCATTACCTGCCTCTTCACACTTAGTAAGAATGTGCTTCATCTCATGCGGTGCTAAGAACTGCGCTTTCTTGATATTGATCACCGCACCGGTTTTCGCCATAGCAACCACTAGATCTGTTTGGCGAGATAGGAATGCTGGAAGTTGAATAACATCACAGACTTCAGCCGCTGGCTGGCACTGGTAGGGTTCGTGTACATCGCTAATAACCGGTACATTAAATGTCGACTTAACTTCCTGAAGGATTTTCAAACCTTCATCCAAGCCAGGGCCGCGGAAAGAGTTGATAGAGGAGCGGTTTGCCTTATCAAAGCTCGCCTTAAACACATAAGGGATGTTCAGCTTATTGGTCACTTCAACGTACTGCTCAGCAATAGTCATTGCTAAATCACGAGACTCTAAGACGTTCATACCACCAAAAAGCGTCATCGGCATGTCGTTGTTTACATCGATTTGGCCGACTTTGATACTGCGCTGTTCCATCGTTATTCCTTATAAAAATGATTACGCGATTATAAAGTAACTAGTCGATATGTTACATAAGCTTGCTACAAAGTCCCGGTGACTGGCTTTAGCCTGTCATCCGCTTTCTAATAACTGGAAGACGCTGTTCAAGCAGATGACAGGCTGAAGCCAGTCACTGACTCGCAGAGTAGGGTCAGACCGAAGGTCAGACCCCTGCAAACGGGCTAAATCGACCCGCCTATAAACTCAACGATGATCGATTTTGCTAGGAAGGCAGCTAAGCCGAGGCCTAGTGCAAAGAAGAGAATGAAGGTTCCGAATTTGCCAGCGTTCGATTTTTTTGCAAGGTCGTAGATGATAAAGAAGATAAACAGAGCGAAGACGGTGACGCCTACGTTAAACATAATCGCTTCCATTTCTGCTAACCGCATGAGTATCTCCTTGTCATCTAAGCGCGCATCATAGCATTTGGATTGAAATTAACACCCTTTTAAATGTAGGGTTTTAGTACAGCTGATTCGCTTTTCGATAACGACCTTGGTAATCAAAGATTCGCTCGGTCACTTGCCAATATTTACCCGATTTTCTGGAGACGACAAAGTCCGGTACGGGTAAATGGCTGCTCTGCTCAAGCACCGATTCTACGCTAGTAAACTGGGCGGGTGATTGGCCCGATTTAACGCGCGAGCCAAAAAGTTGATTAAATAAGGCGCGTTGCTTGGGATTGGTAGGATTAAACTTCTCCGATAGGGTGTTTGCATCCTCATCGTAGTAGCTCACTCGTATCGCTTGCTCCTCTTGATTAACCCTGAGTCCCGCACAGCGAATGACTTTACAGCTGTTCAGAGAGAGTGCTTTTTTGATTAGATCATCTGGATCGATTAATGCCTCATGGCAGCTTTGGCAGTTTCGAGCTGCGATATCATTTTCTGCTCCGCAATGAGGGCAGCTTTTAAACTTAAAGCGAAACTGGCACTGTTCGCCATTATCCGAAAGCCCTTGGCAGCGTCGCCCAAAGTGCTCAATCACATCTCCATCTCGATCGGTTCGACCCCAAAACGGGTTGGCAAAGTCACACAGCGGGCAGAATACTTGTACCGGTTCAGTATCGGGTGCAGGCTTTGGTGTGCCGACTTCGGGATCGAAAAGATCGATACCGTTGTTAGCGTAGTCGATCACTAAACAGTCTGTTTTGCCTTCACTCAAACGTAAGCCGCGACC
>CATEEE010000239.1 GCA_949499045.1 Marinobacterium sp. xm-d-530
CAGAGAATCCCATGCTCGACGCTATTGATCGACCACCTATCATTGCGCAAGCCGAAGAGCCTGCACCTAAGTGCAGCACAATTGTTCGCTCATCTGGGTTTGCAAAGAGTTGTTGCGAGTCCGATATATAGGCATACGACAGTCCATGAAAACCGTAGCGACGGATACCCATATCACGGATCGATTTAGGCAACGCATAGCAGGTTTCAAGCTCTGATTGTTCCGCATGAAACATCGTATCGAAAGAGACCACATTGAGTGAGTCTGGATGTGCTGTTCGCACTTGTTCTATTAGATGAATATTAAATGGCTGATGAAGAGGGGCTAGCGAGTTGAACGACTTTATCTGTTCAAGCAGGTCACTATCGACCAGAGCTGGCGACGAAAATAGACCTCCTCCATGAACCACTCGATGGGAGACTATCAGATCGCTCTCTACCAAATGGAACTGTTCAAAGAGTCTATCGACAACGGTAGCATGGACAGTTGCAGGATCAGCAATTTCAAGATCGCTAATGTCTATCTGATTGTCATCAATATGAAGGCTTAAATGTGCTGACCCAACACCGGATAATGCCGCAACGCCAATTTGAGTTAATGCCTCTTTATTCCAGGTGTATAAAGCGGCTTTTAGGCTTGAAGAGCCGGCATTCAGCGTCAATATATTCATGACTACATCTTACGGCCGTGGTGCACTATATAAGAAGCCAGTGCACAGCTTGCTAGGCGTGCGACCACACCATCGGCACGGCTTGTCAGAATGATCGGCACTCTAGCTCCCACCGCGACACCGGCTGACTGTGCTCCAGCAAGATAGATCAACTGTTTGGCAATCATATTGCCCGCTTCTAGATCAGGTGCGAGCAGAATATCGGCTTCACCAGAGACGGGTGAGTTGATGTGCTTATCGATCGCAGCCTGTTTTGAGATGGCATTATCAAAAGCAAGAGGGCCATCCAAAATCCCACCATTTATCTGGTTTCGATCGGCCATTTTACAAAGAGCCGCTGCATCAATGGTGCTCTGCATATTCGCTTTTACCTTCTCGACAGCGGCTAGGATGGCGACTTTAGGGTGTTCATTCCCCAATGCATGAGCAAAGTCTATCGCATTCTGTACGATATCTTTCTTGGTATAGAGGTCCGGAACAACATTGATCGCAGCATCGGTTATGATCAAGGGTTTATGGTAGTTAGGTACGTCAAATACAAACAGATGACTTAAACGTCTCTCAGTTCTGATCCCTTTCTCTTTATTGAGAACCGCACCAAGTAGTTCTGAGGTACCCAATGAGCCTTTCATTAATGCTTGAGCATCGCCCTGTCTAACAATGTCACAGGCGACTTCAGCCGCTTCATGACTGTGCTCGGTATTAATGATCTTAATGCCGTTAAGATCGGCGTTAATCTCTTCACTGGCCTGACGAATCTTATGTTCGGGGCCGATCAAAATTGGATTGATTAACCCCTGTTTAGCTGCTTCAAGAGCA
Source organism: Marinobacterium sp. xm-d-530 (assembly GCA_949499045.1). Taxonomy (GTDB): domain Bacteria; phylum Pseudomonadota; class Gammaproteobacteria; order Pseudomonadales; family Balneatricaceae; genus Marinobacterium_E. The sequence goes on from CATEEE010000239.1 coordinate 1,490, forward strand.
CCGGCTAATCCATTACCTTCCACAGGGTGGACGACAGCAGTGGAAATAGCCGTCGATTGCCGTGCCTGCTCAATAAAATACTCGAGTTGATTGTTGGAAGGTAGATCTTTGATGAGGGTCATCACATAGCCTTAAATGGGTTGTTTAAGCGTGTCAGTATAAGGCGGCCATCCCATTGCTTTGCCACCTAACAGATGAAGGTGGATGTGGTAGACCGTTTGTCCTCCATGTTCGCGACAGTTCATGACAGTTCTGTAACCATCTGATGAAAATCCTTGGTCACGCGCTATCTGTGCAGCAGCCAGTTGCAGATGACCGAGAGCTTCTAAGTCTTCTGAAGTCGCGTCGTCTAATGTGGAGATGTGCTTCTTGGGAATCACTAAGGCATGGAATGGGGCTTGTGGGTTGATGTCACGAAACACAATGACATGATCATTCTCATAAAGCTTTTCAGCAGGAATTTCGCCTGCAACGATTTTACAAAATAGACAATCCATAATCTCTCCAGATTCTTAAAGGGTCGCTGTAGACAATACCAGACCCGCCAGTATCAGTGCACTACCGGATGCACGATTGAGCCAGGCTCTCCCCTTAGGGTTTTGCACAAAGGTGCGTAAACGAGCTGCGATGCCTGAATAGCCTGTCATTACAATCCAATCGACCAATACAAGTGTCAATCCAATCATCCACAATTGAGGTGCTTGGGGCTCTGTGGGGTTTAGGAATTGCGGGACAAGTGCCAGTAGAAAAACCATGCCTTTAGGGTTGCTGATGTTCACTAGAAAAGCACGAATAAAGCGCTCTCGTATCCTCAGTGGCTCAACATTATGCAGCTCTAACTCGGCGTGTGATCGAATAACTTGAACACCTAACCAGATAAGGTAGGCCGCGCCTAAGTATTTGATCACATTAAAAACAATAGGAGAGGTCGCAATCAGTGCCCCTAAGCCTAGGGATACGATCAACATTTGAGTGCCATAGCCACAAATTAGACCAAACACAGCGGGAGCTGCACCCCGTACTCCGTTAGATAGCCCAAAGCTGACGGCCGTGGCAAAACCGGCCCCAGGAGATAGTGAAATCATGATAGCGGCCCCAAGAAGGGCTAACCAAAGTTCAAGTGCCATATTAAACGCTCAGTTTGTAGAGCAAAAAATTTAGGCTGTCTCGCGGCGGTAGTCGAGTAACCTGTCTGTAATGCCTGCACTGAGCCACATGAAGAATAGCGCGACCCAAGCAGTCAGTGCCATAACAGCACCACCGGTCACACCGGCCCCGACCGCACAACCACCAGCAAGCATACCACCGAAGCCCATCAGTGCGGCTCCAACCAGATAGCGTGCAAGGCCAGTCTCTTCGGTGAAGGTTTGAATTTTGAACTCTTTCGTTATCCAAGAAGCCAAGAAGGAACCGACAAAGACACCGACAACAATACCTATATCGAATGATAGAGGCACTTCAGGTTCGTTGATGAGTGCCATCAAAGTGTCGGCCGATGGTCCAGTAAAACTAACGCTTTTCACTGCGATAATGTCAAAGGAGTTACTGGCATGCCAGGAGGTCAGTGCCCAGCCGAGCGCAATACTCAATCCGACCATGACCGCACCAAACTGCCAGTAGATTCGTGGTGAGGTCCTTTTAGCCAAATAGAAAGCAGCGATAAATAGAATGACACCGAATCCTAATGCCCCAAACTCGGGAAGCCAGAGTGACAGGTCTCGTGATGATCCATCAATTAGCCACCAAGATGAGATCTCATTTCTAGAGGGGGACAATATGCCACGCAGTGCGGCTTGAGAGACGACCGTGACGACTAAACCGGCAATGAGTGCACGGAGGTTACCAGTAGCAGATAGGACAAGTAGACGGCTTGCACACCCTCTGGCCATGACCATGCCAATGCCAAACAAGGAGCCACCAATAATGGCCCCAGACATAGAGCCTGTTGTAACCAGCTGACGGATGCTGCTTTTCTCGAGGTTTCCGTTAAGCATTAGAAGCTGAGTTAGGATAAGTGCTGTCGAGAAGGTGAATAGCCAAATCGCAAATTTTGGGCCGGGCTTATTACGCCAGAACTCAATGCAGGCCGCACGAAGGCAGAAACGGCTCTGTTGTGCGAAGACACCAAATACTAGACCGGTCATCAAACCTAACAGAACGGCTACCTCTCCGCTGGAGTAGGAATCTAAAAACTCGGGCATAGTCATCTCTTAAAAAGGTTAATGGCGATATTTTGCCTTGAACTCTGTCGAAGTGCGAGTCGTTTGGGTTGATCCGTTGACGGACATCAATACAGTTATCCAGGCAATAAAAAAGACCCCGAAGGGTCTTTGAAAAGTCATATTGAATATCAGCTGTTTTCACGTGCGATCGCTAGGTAAGCGATGTCGGTGCGGAAGTAGGCATCTTTCCAACTGACTTGCTTCAGCAGCTCGTAAGCACGTGCTTGAGCATCAGTTACCGTGTCGCCAAGTGCTGTAACGCAAAGTACACGCCCACCCGCTGTGACAACATCATCACCATTTAGCGCTGTGCCTGCGTGGAATATTTTGCTGTCTGCTGGAAGTGATGTAGGCAGTGAAATGACATCCCCTTTGTTGTAATCACCAGGGTAGCCACCTGCAGCCATCACAACACCAATTGATGGGCGTGGATCCCATTTGGCCGATGTATTGTCTAGCTCGCCACGCAGTGCTGCTTCGCAAAGTTCTACAAGACTTGATTGTAGACGCATCATGATTGGTTGTGTCTCAGGGTCACCAAAGCGGCAGTTGTACTCAATCACTTTAGGTGTGCCATCGGCAGCAATCATTAGACCTGCGTATAGGAAACCAGTGTAGCGGTTGCCCTCTTCAGCCATACCGCGAACGGTCGGGTAGATCACCTCATCCATGATTCGTTGATCGATCTCCGGAGTGACAACAGGGGCAGGGGAGTAGGCACCCATACCGCCCGTATTTAGGCCGGTATCGCCATTGCCAACACGTTTATGGTCTTGGCTGGTCGCCATTGGTAGAACATTCTCACCATCGACCATAACGATGAAAGAGGCCTCTTCGCCATCTAGAAACTCTTCAATAACGACACGGCTACCGGCATCACCAAAGGCGTTGCCTGCTAGCATGTCTTTGACAGCCTCTTCAGCCTCTTCAAGTGTCATCGCGACGATAACGCCTTTACCTGCAGCAAGACCGTCCGCTTTAACGACGATAGGAGCGCCTTTTTCGCGAAGATAAGCCAGTGCTGGTTCGATCTCCGTGAAGTTTTGATACTCCGCAGTTGGGATTTTCTGACGCGCTAGAAAGTCTTTAGTGAAGGCTTTGGAACCTTCGAGTTGAGCAGCGCCTGCTGATGGACCGAAAATGGCTAGGCCTTCTGATTCAAAGTAGTCTACAACACCATCAACTAATGGAGCTTCTGGTCCAACGATGGTCAACGCAACGCCATTCTCTTTGGCGAAGCTAGCGAGCGCCACCTTATCCATCACATCGATCGCGACGTTTTCAATGCCTGATTCGATTGCAGTGCCAGCATTGCCGGGTGCTACAAAGACCGTCTTTACACGTGCATCTTTAGCGGCACTCCAAGCGAGAGCATGTTCACGGCCGCCTGAGCCAATCACTAATATATTCATATCGTTCAATCCCTTTAACACTTAGTGGCGGAAGTGGCGCATGCCTGTGAATACCATCGCCATGCCGTGTTCGTCAGCGGCGTCGATAACCTCTTGATCACGCATTGACCCACCTGGTTGAATAACGGCCTTAATGCCCGCTTCAGCTGCAGAATCGATGCCATCACGGAATGGGAAGAAAGCATCAGATGCCATGACGGAACCTGCTACTTGTAGGCCTTCATCAGCCGCTTTAATTCCCGCAATTTTAGCCGAGTAAACACGACTCATCTGGCCTGCACCGATACCGATAGTCTGACCATCACGTGCGTAGACAATCGCATTCGATTTAACGAACTTAGCCACCTCCCAACAGAATAGTAGATCGCGGATCTCTTGTTCAGAAGGCTGGCGCTTAGTAACAATCTGTAGTTCAGAAGCGTCTACCATCCCTAGATCAGTATCTTGAACCAGTAGGCCTCCGTTGACACGTTTATAGTCGAACGCAGCCCCAGGTTGTGCTGCAAATTCGCCACACTCTAGTAAACGAACGTTTGGTTTGGCTGCAACAATTTCCGATGCCTGAGCACTGACTGTGGGTGCAATGATGACCTCGACAAACTGACGATCAACTATCGCTTTTGCCGTTTCTGCATCCAGTTCGCGGTTGAAGGCGATGATGCCGCCAAATGCTGACGTAGGGTCTGTCTGAAAAGCACGATTGTAGGCTTCCAAAATGTTACCGCCAATGGCAACCCCACAAGGGTTTGCGTGTTTTACAATGACACAGGCTGGCTCTTTAAACGGCTTCACACACTCAAGTGCCGCATCGGTATCTGCAACATTGTTGAACGAGAGCTCTTTGCCCTGAAGTTGACGAGCGGTTGAAACGCTGGCTTCAGTTGCATTCTCTTCTACATAGAAGGCTGCACGTTGGTGTGGGTTTTCACCGTAACGCATGTCTTGAACTTTGACGAACTGAGTGTTGAATGTGCGTGGGAAGGTCTCTGGTTCTTCCACACCTACTCGAGCACCTAGATAGTTTGCAATCATACCGTCGTACGCTGCAGTGTGCTCAAACGCTTTAACCGCAAGGTCAAAACGAGTGTTGTAGTTAAGGCCATTGTTAGCCTTCAGATCAGCAATGATTGAGTCGTAGTCAGACGCGTTCACTACAATCGCTACATCTTTATGGTTTTTAGCAGCGGATCGAACCATGGTAGGGCCACCGATGTCGATGTTCTCAATCGCCATCGGAAGATCACAATCGGGACGCGCAACGGTCTCTGCAAAGGGGTAAAGGTTTACAACCACCATATCGATTGGGTTGATACCATGCTCAGTCATAACCGCATCATCAGTACCACGACGACCCAAGATTCCACCGTGCACTTTAGGGTGAAGGGTTTTAACACGTCCTGCCATCATCTCTGGAAAACCCGTGTAGTCTGATACTTCAACTGCCGCGATGCCTTCATCACAAAGCAGTTTGTATGTGCCACCGGTTGATAGGATTTCAACGCCTTGTGCAGTCAGTTCACGGGCAAATTCTACAATGCCAGTCTTATCTGAAACACTGATTAGAGCGCGACGAATGGGAGTGAATGAGTCGTTAGACATGAGGTTTTCCATTATTCAGAGATTTAAAGAAGGTCGTACTGCTTCAATTTTTTGCGAAGCGTGCCGCGGTTCAGGCCAAGTAGCTCTGAAGCACGGGTTTGATTGTCTTTGGTATAGCGCATAACAGCTTCAAAAAGAGGCGCTTCCACTTCAGTCAACACCATTTGATAAACATCACATGCTGACTGTCCATCTAACGTCTTGAAGTAGGTTTCAAGTGAAGATTGAACACTTTCACGCAGTGTTGGTGTGTGGTTTTCTGTTGTTATTTCAGAGATATCGAGATGTTGCATTGTATCGTTACTACTCACTACTACAGTTACCTTAAATTAAGCAGCTCGGGCACGATCAAAATATTGATCGAGCGCATTAAGCTGCTCATCAGCTGTCTCCAGCTGATTAAATTCTTTTCTAAATCCGGTTACATCGCTGACTGATATCAGGTACCAATTGAGATGTTTTCGGGCGATACGAACGCCCATTAACTCCCCATAAAACTCGTGTAGAGCTTTTAGGTGGCGATTAAAAATCGAATGTATTTCTGAGAGGCTAGGTGGCGCTACTTTTTCACCATGACGCAGATAATGATCAATCTCGCGTAAAATCCAGGGTGTGCCCTGAGCCGCCCGGCCAATCATGACAGCATCAGCACCGGTATAATCCAAAACAAAACGCGCTTTTTCCGGTGTGTTGATATCGCCATTTGCAATGACTGGGATGTTGATCGTCTCTTTAACGGATTTAATGGTGTCGTACTCAGCGTCTCCTAAGTACTTGTCAGACCTTGTTCTTCCATGAATGGTTAAGGCGGCTATGCCTGCTTGCTCCGCCATTTTGGCTATGGTTAAAGCGTTGCGATTATCTGGAGACCATCCGGTACGGATTTTTAGAGTGACAGGGATATCGACTGCATTGACCACCGCTTCTAATATAGATTCGACCAGTGGCTCATCTTTTAGCAGCGCTGACCCGGCTGCTTTATTGCATACTTTCTTAGCGGGGCAGCCCATGTTGATATCAATGATTTGTGCGCCGCGTTCTGCATTCAGCTGAGCAGCCAGTGCCATCATTTCAGGATCGCCGCCTGCTATCTGAACAGATCGAGGCTCAGCTTCGCCTTGATGATTGAGGCGAAATGATGATTTTCGTGTGTGCCATAGATTGGGGTCTGAGGTCACCATTTCTGATACAACAAGACCTGCACCCAGTTCCCGACAGAGTTGTCGGAACGGGCGGTCAGTGACTCCAGCCATTGGGGCTAGAGCGACTTGAGTATCAAGGCTGTATGGACCAATCTGTAACATCAAAAACCTACTACAACGAGGATTGAATCCAAATACATAGGGATGTCCGTCGTTGGTTGTGAAGGGCGAGTATAATACTCTTCACGGACCAAGGGTCCAAGACGTTTTTGAATAAAAAATGATCAATTTTGGGGTTGACAGACTAACTAGCGCTGGTTGACGCGAGCTTCTGAAAGGTTTGCTTCAAAAGAGGCGATCGCTTCATCCGGTTTGGTTAATGTCAGTTGAATTTGAATGGGTAGTTTTGGACTTAATCGCTCAGCGTTGATGCCAAGTTCCAAATACTCATTTGGATCAAATGTCCGGCGGCTGATCAGTTTTCCTTGCAGATCTTTAAGTGAAAGTTCAACGGCAGGGTAGGGCTGGTAGAGGGTCGATTGGTTGTCGATTCTCAGTGTTACTTCAAGTGCATTTGAGTAACGAGGATGCTCTCTCACTAGGGTTTGTTCAACTATCAGTAGAGCCAGCCCCTCCTTGGCACTCAAATCACAGTTAATCTGGCTGCACGCAAGGATATAAAAGGGTCTTAAACTGGGGTGTGCGTTTAGCTTAGCTCGTTCAAACCAGAGATACTGAAGAGCTCCGAACAGGGTGCAAAGTAATAGAACTAGAATCATCAATGCGGTTTTGAAAGGTGACTCTGGTTGTGAATTAAATCGCTCTAGTACGATGGGCTCTGCTTCCAACTGCGCAAACTGTGATAGGGCGGAAGGATGTTGGATTTGTTCTGTCGCTGTCACCGGTGGTCGATCAGCGCGTCCACTCTCGGCATCAAAAATTGAGAGACAGTTGCCGCAGCGAACGCGACCATTAGCCAGGCGTAGTTGACCATCGGTCACTCTGAACTTCGCTTGGCAATCCGGACACTCTGTTACAAACATCTATCCCTACTTATCCTTAACGTTTGCGACCTGTTAAACGAACCCACTCCTCTTTGGTTGAGGGTGGTTCCATGTCAAACCACTCTGAGTAGGTGCTAATCAACTCATCTGCTTGTTCTACCAGAAGCCCTGATAGGATCAATTGGCCTCCTGATTTAACCAACTCTGCTAGGGTTGGGGCAAGCTCTTTCAGTGGCCCGGCTAGTATGTTGGCAATGACGAGATCGACCGGTTCTGACTCGAAGCTCTCTGGGAAGAATACGGGTAGACGCTCTTTATCTAGGTTGTTTCTGAGTAGATTATCTTGAGTAGCTGTCAGTGCTTGCGGATCAATATCGACACCTGACACTGCACTTGCACCGAGAAGAATGGCCGCAATCCCCAATATGCCACTACCACAGCCATAATCGATAACCGTTCGGTTCTGCATAGAATGACTGGCTAGGTACTCTAGGCAGAGAGCAGTTGTTGGGTGAGTGCCTGTACCAAAAGCCAGTCCGGGATCAAGCATCAAATTAACTGCATTAGCATCTGGGACTTCGATCCAGCTTGGGCATACCCAAAAATTAGGACCAAACTGCATCGGATGATAGTGAGTCATCCACTCTCGTTCCCAATCTTTGTCTTCTAAAATTTCAGCTTTGAACTCTATTTTGTCGCCACCCTCAACGGACAGTTTTTGCTCGTTTAGGAAGGCGAGTGTCGACTCTAAATCATGCTCTGCTGCAAACAGACCCGTTATCACGGTTGAACCCCAGAGCGGGGTAGTGCCTAATTCAGGCTCGAAAATAGGTTGATCTTTTGCATCCTCGAACGTTACGGCAGCACAGCCAGCTTCTAGAAGAAGATCTTCATAAAACTCTGTTATATCAGGATTTGTAACAACTTTTATCTGTAACCAGGGCATTCTTTTGAGCTCGCAATTTAAAGACAACAAAGCCCGCAACAGTGCGGGCTTTGGTTAGGTTGTAAGCGGGCTTACAGACCTAATTTCTTTTCTAAGTAATGAATGTTAACACCACCTACTTCGAAATGGGTATCACGCATGATCTCGTGGTGAAGAGGAATGTTGGTGCGAATACCATCAATAACCATCTCATCCAGAGCATTGCGCATGCGCTGCATAGCCACTTCACGATCTTCACCGTAAGTGATCAACTTAGCGATCAATGAGTCATAGTGAGGCGGTACTGTGTAGCCCGCATAGAGGTGAGAATCGACACGGATGCCGTTACCGCCCGGTGCATGGAAACCATTGACTTTACCCGGTGAAGGCATAAAGGTTTTTGGATCCTCAGCGTTGATACGACACTCGAAAGAGTGGCCGCGTAACACGACATCTTCCTGTTTGATCGAAAGTTTTTCGCCAGATGCGATACGCAGCTGTTCTTTTACTATGTCGACACCGGTAACCATTTCAGTCACTGGGTGTTCAACTTGAACACGGGTGTTCATTTCGATGAAGTAGAAACCACCATCTTCGTAAAGGAATTCAAACGTACCGGCACCGCGATAACCGATCTCAATACACGCATCGACACAGGACTTCAGTACTTTGGCACGTGATTCTGGATCTAGGTGTGGTGCAGGTGCTTCCTCGACTACCTTTTGATGGCGGCGCTGCAGTGAACAGTCGCGATCGTAAAGGTGAATGGCGTTGCCTTGACCGTCAGCCAAAACTTGAATCTCTACGTGACGTGGGTTCTCGAGGAACTTCTCCATGTAGACGGTATCATCACCGAAGGCAGCTTTCGCTTCAGATTTTGTAACTTGAACAGCGTTCACTAGGTGAGCTTCGGTATGAACAACACGCATACCACGACCACCACCACCTGCAGCGGCTTTGATAATGACAGGGTAGCCAATACGTTTCGCAATTTTATGCAGTGTATCGTTGTCGTTCTCAGGAAGTGGTCCGTCTGACCCCGGTACTGTAGGAACACCTGCCTTTTTCATCGCTTCAATAGCTGACACTTTGTCACCCATTAAGCGAATGGTATCGGCTCTAGGACCGATAAAAGTGAAACCTGACTGCTCTACCTGTTCAGCGAAGCCAGCGTTCTCTGCAAGGAAGCCATAACCAGGGTGAATGGCAACTGAGTCAGTAACCTCAGCCGCTGCGATCAGTGAAGGGATGTTTAGGTAACTTTGAGCAGATTGAGCTGGGCCGATACAGACTGCTTCATCAGCTAGACGAACGTGCATTAGATCACGATCAGCTTGTGAGTGAACAGCGACTGTTTTAATGCCTAACTCTTTACATGCTCGCATAATACGTAGCGCAATTTCGCCACGGTTTGCGATCAGAACTTTATCCAACATGATGGAATATTCCTCTGTTGATTAGAGTTTAGGCAATGACAACGATTGGTTGATCAAATTCAACCGGCTGACCATCTTCCACCAGGATGGCTTCAATCACGCCACTCTTGTCTGCTTCGATCTGGTTCATCATCTTCATCGCTTCAACGATACAGATAACGTCACCTGCTTTGACAGTTTTACCCACTTCGATGAAAGCTGGAGTACTTGGTGCTGGTGAACGGTAGAAAGTACCCACCATTGGAGAGTTAACCGTATGACCTGCTGGCGCAGCAGGCGCTGCTTCTACTGCTGCAGGGGCTGCAGCTGGAGCAGCGGCTGGTGCAGCTGCTACTGGCGCTGCGACAGGAGCGGCAACGATAGAACCACCACGGCTAATGCGAACAGACTCTTCGCCCTCTTTGATCTCGATTTCGTTGATGTTCGACTCTTCGAGAAGTTCGATCAGTTTTTTAACTTTACGAATATCCATGATGTGCTCCTGTAGCGCAGTTTAGTGATAAATTGTTGGGATATAGCCGTTAATTGCATCGAATAGGCAGATATCTATTAACAGAATCCAATAATGATAAGTTTGCATGAGACTAAAGGGGGTTGTCCAGTTGAAAGTTGCGAAAATGGTGTTATTTTCGGCGAATTTAACGCTATCCTCACGTTAATTGACTATTATTTGAGCAAAGGGTCTTTGGGTATTGAGATGCTGTTGGTTTTACCTACTCATCGACGGATTGACCCGAGGGGGTGTACAGTTCATAGTGCAGTGCAGCATTTGTGTTTTTGTAATGCTTATTGGTTTAAAAGGTAGTATATGAAAAGTCTGTTTCGAACCCTGTTGGATCTCCTTGATCGCCTCCGTGAGCGCTTTGGTCTCAAGCGATTTTATCTACTGCTTGTGCCTCTAGCGGCCTACTCGCTCGTGATTATTATATTGGGTTTTCTATGGAGTTGGACACCTAATCAATTTAATGTGAAACAACTGACTGAGAGCAGCGCTACTGAACGAAATGAAGTAGTGGTGGTCGGCAGTTACACAACAACGACACTCATTGAATTGACAGAGTCGCTTCTAAGTAAACAAGGTGGCTACCTATCTAATGATCGTTTTCCTCCGGGCGTTCTCATGGATAACGTACCTAATTGGGAGTTTGGTGTACTTGTTCAGATTCGCGACCTGAGTCGAGCCATGCGCAAAACGTTCAGTCGTTCTCAATCGCAGTCGACTGAGCAGAAAGATCTAGCCTCAGCAGAACCCAAATTACACTTTGATAATAACTCTTGGTTGATACCCTCCAGTGAGAGTGAGTACCGCGATGCGCTAGTCTCATTGAGAGCTTATCAGAGCAAACTTTCTAGCCAAGATGAATCGCAGGCGCAATTCTATGCTCGCGCTGACAACCTTCAAGATTGGCTGGGCGATGTTTCGACGCGTTTAGGCAGTATTTCACAACGTTTGAGTGCCAGTGTTGGGCAGCGTCGTATTAATACCGATCTCGCCGGCAGCCAGGGGGGTGCACAAGCAACGGCGCAGCCTTCAGAGTTAGAAATTCAAACGCCTTGGAGTGAGATAGACGATGTCTTCTATGAGGCACGTGGAACCGCTTGGGCACTGATTCATATATTGCGTGCTATAGAGCTGGATTTTGCACAAAGCCTTGAGAAGAAGAGTGCAGTCACCTCTTTGAAGCAGATAGTTCGAGAACTAGAGGCTACACAAGGGACCATTTGGAGTCCTATTATCCTAAACGGTACCGAATTTGGATTTTTAGCCAACCACTCATTGGTGATGGCTTCCTACATCTCCCGTGCTAATGCAGCCATTATTGATTTGAGAGACCTTCTCTCCCAGGGGTAATTTATGCGTCGAGTAATATTCAACCAGAAGGGTGGCGTCGGTAAGTCGAGTATCGCGGTTAATTTGGCGGCAATTAGCGCTGCGCGCGGGTTTAAAACCTTGGTAATCGACCTGGATCCACAATGTAACTCAACACACTATCTGTTGGGCGACGATTCAGATGCGCCAGAACTCGATGTGCTAAGTTTCTTTGAGTCGGTATTGAGCTTTCAACTGAACAAAGTCGCTGAGCAAGATTACTGTTTTGCGACCCCATTTGAACAGCTCGACATCATTCCGTGTAATCCGAATTTAGGTGACTTGCAGTCAAAGCTTGAGTCAAAGCACAAGATCTACAAGCTTAGGGATCTATGTGACGCTTTGGATGAACGCTACGATGCGATCTACATCGATACGCCGCCAGCATTTAACTTCTTTTCACTCTCGGCGCTCTGTGCAGCGGAGCGTTGTTTGATCCCGTTTGATTGCGATGAGTTTGCACGCCAAGCACTTTACAGTCTGCTGCATAACATCAATGAAACGCGTGAAGATCATAATGAGCAGTTGGTTTTGGAGGGTATTGTGGTGAATCAGTTTCAGCCACGAGCGTCACTGCCTAAGCAGATTATCGAATCACTCGTGGAGCAAGATTTACCTGTGCTCAATGCCAAACTGCCCGCTTCAGTGAAAATGAAAGAGAGTCATATGCTGGCTAAGCCACTGGTTCAAATGGCGGCAAAACATAAATTGACTGAGGCTTTTAATCAGCTGTTTGATGAGATCAATCAGTAGATTGTTAAAGGCCTTTTACTGCAAAGATCCCTGGAGCATTGCGCCAGTAACCTTTGTAATCGAGTCCAAAACCGAAAATGTAGCGATCAGGTATGGTTAGACCGGTGAAATCAGCTTTCATACCTTCCACCGCTTTACGGTCGTGAATTTTATCGATCAGTACAACAGACGCCACGCTTTTAGCTCCACCCTCTTTAAGGTGATTCATCACTTCGTGAAGCGTGTGCCCTTCATCTAAGATGTCATCGACCACTAATACATCACGGCCCTGATAATCGATCATCGGTGGAACCTTCCACTCCAGTTCGTGACCAGAGGTTGTATTACGGTATCGAGTCGCATGCAGGTAGCCCGCTTCGAGAGGGAATTCCAAACGAGTCAGAAGCTGACCACAGATAACAAGACCACCATTCATAATCGTGAAGATGACAGGATCACGTTCAGCATATTCGCCGGTGATCTCATCAGCAATCTTGTCGATCGCTTGGTTGACTTCAGAGTTTGAAAAGAGCAAGTCTGATTCAATGTAAACTTGCTTGATCTCGTTAATATCGGGGCGGCTCATGTTATCTCCAGAGCAGTTAAACTTGACTGAAGCGACAAGTTTAACCTGTTACCTACAAAAAAGCCCGACCCGCAGAGCGGATCGGGCTTTTTAATTATCTAATTACTTAGCTGATTCGTATGCTTCGGCAGATTTAATGATCGCGTCGCGAGCTGCAGCTGCGTCAGCCCAACCTTCAACTTTAACCCACTTACCTTTTTCAAGTTTCTTGTAGTTCTCGAAGAAGTGAGAGATTTGATCTTTCAGGAGTGGCGATAGGTCGTCGACGTCTTTGATGTCGTTGTAAGCCTGGCTTAGTTTCTCGTGAGGAACTGCAACCAATTTCGCGTCCTCGCCCGCCTCGTCAGTCATATTTAGGATGCCAACCGGACGACAGCGAATAACAGACCCCGTCATTACTGGGTGTGGTGTCAGTACTAGCACATCCAAAGGATCGCCGTCGTCAGCTAGTGTGTTGTTCACATAGCCGTAGTTCGCTGGGTAGAACATTGGCGCAGCCATGAAGCGGTCAACAAAGATAGAGTCAGAGTCTTTATCGATCTCGTATTTTACAGGCGAGCTCTCAGCTGGGATCTCGATGATTACGTAGATGTCGTTTGGCAGGTCTTTACCCGCTGGTACTTTTTCAAAGCTCATGTTGTTTCCCTATGAACGTTTCATTAATTTCTGCGGCGCATTATAGGCACCTTGCTGATATAACTAAATGCTACTAAGCGCTATTTTTCACTTTTCTTGCGGTGGTAGGCTTTCAACATCTCTACCTCTTGTTTAGAACCTAGCGCAACGGATACACGCTGGTGAATGTGTTCCGGGCTAAGATCCATGATCTCTTCGTAACAGGTCGATGCAACACCGCCAGCCTGCTCGATAAGGAAGCTCATAGGATTGCCTTCGTACATGAGACGTAGCTTGCCCGGTTTACTTGGGTCACGTTTATCCCATGGGTAGGTGAATATGCCGCCACGAGTGAGTAGACGATGTACTTCGGCTACCATAGAAGCTACCCAGCGCATGTTGTAATTCTTCTCGCGTGGCCCCTCTTCGCCAAGCAACAGATCGTCGATGTACTCTTGCATCTGGGGTTCCCAGTGACGTTTGTTCGACATGTTGATCGAAAATTCACTGGTCTCTTCAGGAATTTTGACTGACTCTTCCGTCAGGATAAAGTCACCAGTATGAGCCAGCGTGAACATGTTAACGCCGTTGCCAGTGGTTAGGGCTAATACTGCAGACGGACCATAAAGAACGTATCCTGCTGCGACCTGTTTACGTCCAGGTTGGAGGAATTCATTGGTGTCCTGTTTAGCCCAAGGTTTTGGGGCTTCTATAATTGAGAAGATCGTGCCAACCGAAACGTTGATGTCGATGTTTGATGAGCCATCCAGTGGGTCAAAGGTCACAAGGTAGCGACCATCACGAGAGCCCCAAACTGGCTCTTCTTCCTCTTCTGATGCAACGCCACGGACGAGTCGATTGTCCAGAAGGACTTTTTTAATGATGTCGTTTGAAACAATATCGAGTTTCTTTTGGGTCTCGCCCTGAACGTTGGTCAGTGTGCTGGTGCCTAACACCCCCGCCAGTGCACCCTCGCGAAGCTGCAATGCAACCTCTTTACAGGCGATCATCAATACTTCGATCACCTCTACAAGATCTGCATCGGTTTTGTTGTGCTTTAGGAAGGAGCTCAGTAACTGCATTAGAGAATCTCTTGGTCGTGTGAAATATGGTGAAAATTATAGGCAAGTTGGTACGCTATTGCATGTGCGAAATGGGTTTTTCCGTTAATTAAAGCCCATCTTTATAATTTTTTGTGGGATACCTCCGGTTTGCATCTTCATTTTTTAGGTATTTGTGGCACTTTTATGGGCTCTTTAGCGATTTTGGCTAAGGAGCTAGGGTATCGTGTTAGTGGTTCGGATCAGAACGTCTATCCACCTATGAGTACTCAGCTTGAAACCTTGGGTATTCAGATTATACAAGGCTACGACCCCGTTCAATTGGACTCTAACCCTGACCTAGTCATAGTGGGTAACGCGATGTCGCGTGGAAATCCCTGTGTTGAGGCTGTGCTTGAGAAGGGTATTCACCACACATCGGGTCCGCAGTGGTTACATGATCATCTGCTCAGGGATCGTTGGGTGTTGGCGGTTTCAGGCACTCACGGTAAAACCACTACAGCTACCATGCTGGCTTGGATCCTGGAGTACGCAGGGCTGAAGCCTGGCTTTTTGATTGGTGGCGTTCCGCTTGATTTTGACTGTTCGGCCCGTTTGGGTGAAACCGATTTCTTTGTCATTGAAGCAGATGAGTACGATACCGCCTTTTTTGATAAGCGATCTAAGTTTGTCCATTACAATCCACGCACGCTGGTGATCAACAACCTAGAGTTTGATCATGCCGATATTTTTGATGATCTTGCAGCTATTCAAAAACAGTTTCATCACCTTATGCGTTTAGTACCTGCGTCTGGAAGAGTGATCTATCCCTCCGATATCCCCGCTGTAGAACAGGTCATAGAGCAGGGAAGTTGGTGTGAACTAGAGTCCACTTCGATGAGTTCTGGTCACTCTGATGCTGCAATCGGTGAGCAAGAGAGGGGTGGTCAACGTTTCCAGATTTGCGTCAAAGGCTTGGAGCCAGTATGGGTTAATTGGCAGCTCACAGGCGAACACAATCAGCGTAATGCGCTGCATGCCCTGTTGGCGGCAAGACATGTTGGCATTACACCCGAGGTAAGTGCAGAGGCGTTGAGTCAATTTAAGAGTGTGAAACGACGCATGGAGCTGTTAGGTCAGTTCGCAGGCGTCTCTCTTTATGATGATTTTGCACATCACCCAACGGCTATCGCAACGACGTTGAAAGGTATGAGAGCTAAAGTGCACGATGAGAAGTTAATTGCCATTATCGAGCCAAGGTCCAATACAATGAAGCAAGGCGTATTTAAGAGCCAGTTAGCTGAATCTGCTTCACAGGCTGATACTGTTTTTTGGTATCAACCGGATTCTCTGGGCTGGTCGTTAGACGAACAGATGGCTGATTTAGACGGGCAGCAGGTATTCAACAGCATTGATATGCTGCTCGAGTCTCTGGTGTCTGAGATACAACCAAACAGTCATATTGTGGTGATGTCGAATGGCGGATTCGAAGGTATTCATGAACGAATTAAACAACTACTTACATCGACCCAACATTGAGGTGAGCCGTGGCAAATTTTAATAATAGAGTTACGTTAGCCATTACAGGGGCTTCGGGCGTTCAGTACGCATTGCGCTTGATGCAATGCCTGGTTCAGCAAGATGTTCAGCTCTTTGTTATGGTATCCAAAGCGGCTCAGGTAGTGGTTGCGGCTGAAACTGAGCATAGCCTGCCAGGCACACCTGATGCACAGCAGCAGTTTTTTACTGAGCTAACAGGTGCGAAGGTCGATCAGATTAAAGTCTTTGGTAAAGAGCAGTGGTTTGCGCCGGTCGCTTCAGGGTCAGGTGCTCCAAGTCAGATGGTAGTATGTCCCTGCTCGACAGGTGCTTTGTCAGCCATTGCAACCGGGGCGAGCAATAATCTCATCGAGCGTGCAGCGGATGTTGCTCTGAAAGAGCGTCGATCACTTATTTTAGTACCGCGGGAGGCACCCTATTCTGAGATTCATCTTGAGAATATGTTGAAGTTGACCCGTATGGGAGCGGTTATAGTGCCGGCTTCGCCTGGTTTTTATCATAAACCCACCACGATCGAAGATATGATCGACTTTGTCGTAGCTAGGGTATTGAGTCAGCTTGGCTATGATCAATCGATCATGCCAGCTTGGGGCTCAGATTTAATTTAAGAGTAATATTATGACTAAGGTTTTAGCCCTTGATACGTCAACAGATGCCTGTTCAGTGGCGTTGCTAAATGGCGAACAACGCACTTGCCGGTTTGAAGTGATACCAAGAGGGCACACTCAACTGCTGTTGCCGATGGTTGAAAGCGTTCTTGAAGAGGCCAAACTATCGATAAAAGAGCTCGATGCGATCGCTTTTGGACGTGGGCCAGGATCATTTGCCGGCATTCGTATAGCAACGGGTGCAACACAGGGGCTCGCCGTTGCCTTTGATACACCTGTGGTCCCACTATCGACTCTTGAGACCTTAGCTTATCAAGCGATTGCCCTATGTCCAGATGCGGGCTTTATTCTTTCGACCTTGGATGCGCGAATGGATGAGGTTTATTGGGCAGTCTACAAGGTGGAACATGGCACAATCTTTGCCTTAACTGAGGAGCAAGTAACAGCCCCCTCTGCTGTTGTTTTGCCTGAAGCTGCCTCTCAATGCGTAGCAATTGGCCCAGGCCTTAATCATATTGAGAAGATGAGCGCTTCAACTCGAGAAACCTTTTGTAAGGTGTTGTCTGATGAGTACCCTCAGGCTGAGGTCATGTTAAGCATGGCCGTATCAGCACTTGATAAAGGTGATCAAGTGCTACCCGAAGAGGCTCTACCCGTTTATGTTCGAGAGGGAACTTGGAAAAAAAGGAGTGAGCAGTGACGCTCAGCGATTGGATACATACCCTTATACTGGCCCTTATACAGGGTTTAACTGAATTCTTACCGATATCCAGTTCAGCACACCTGATTCTTCCCTCTCAACTCTTTGGTTGGAGTGATCAGGGGTTGGCATTTGATGTTGGGGTTCATGTAGGCACTCTGACAGCTGTCATCATCTATTTTCGGCGTGAAGTGGTATCGATTGTGTCAGCGTCAACATTAACCCTAGTGGGTAAAACCTCTGACGATGGAAAGCTCGGTTGGTTGGTGGCATTTGCTACGATTCCAGCCGTCCTTGCCGGACTTTTGTTGGGTGATTGGATCGATACCTATGGTCGATCAATATTGGTTATAGCGGGCACCACCATTCTGTTTGGTCTCGCACTTGGCTGGGCAGATGCCACCAATAAAGCGACTCGTATTATGAAAGAGCTCGGCTTTAAGGATGCTCTGGTCATTGGGGTTGCTCAGGCCATCGCTCTAATTCCCGGAACCTCCCGGTCGGGTATCACTATTACAGCTGCACTGATGTTAGGGTTTGATCGACAAAGTGCTGCCCGTTTCTCTTTCTTGCTCTCAATTCCGGTTATTTTGGGGGCCGGGTTATTAAAGGGGAAAGAGTTGATTGATATCGGGGCAGATGCGCATTGGCAGATGATCGGTGTTGGTGCACTGGTTGCTGCCCTTAGTGCTTGGGCCTGTATTCATCTATTTCTAAAGTTGCTTGATCAAATTGGTATGCGACCGTTCGTTATCTACCGATTGATTCTAGGTGTCACTTTGATTGCGGTATGGGCTATGACCAGCTGATGATTGCTATCTCCGTTGAGTCTCATGAACTCCTGCCTGAAGCTGAAGAACTGAGTCAACAGTTGAACCTTCCTCTGGTAAAAAGAGGCCTGTCTGGTCCTGACTTGGACTATCTGCTTCAGGTGGGATTTGACGGCTTGTCACTCGTTCAGGTCGGCCCTAAAGCACCTGGTCCAATTCGAGTAGACTTTGAATCGGGTGCCGTTGCTCATCGTCGTCGTTTTGGTGGCGGTAAAGGGCAGCAGATTGCCAAAGCTTGTGGCGTCTCCTCCTCAGTTACACCCTACATAGCCGATCTTACCGCTGGGCTGGGTCGTGACAGTTTTGTGCTGGCAACCCTGGGTTGCCGGGTGGATATGGTGGAGCGTATGCCAATCGTGCATGCGTTACTCAAAGATGGATTACAAAGATCTCAGTACTCATTTGACCCAGAGCTACAGGAAATTTTGGCCCGATTATCATTAACAAATGCTCAAGCGGCGGACTTTCTTAAAACGACCAGTAAGCAATATGATGTTATCTATCTCGATCCGATGTTTCCACACGCGGATAAGTCGGCTCAAGTGAAAAAAGAGATGCTAGCCTTTCGCTCTCTTGTCGGTGCTGATCAGGACAGTGCGGAGTTATTAGACGCTGCCTTGCAACATGATCCGGCAAGGGTTGTTGTGAAGCGCCCGAGAAAGGCACCTATCATTGAAGGCCCTAAGCCAAGCTATGCATTAGAGGGTAAGTCTGGGCGATTTGATATCTATGCTCGACGAAAATTAGGCGGTTAGTTTATCAACCGCTACAACTCATCGGTTAGTAGTGTGGCGGTGGTACATCCGCTGCAGGTGAAAAGCCACTGTTGTCAGCGTTCTTAACGCGGTCATTCAGAATCATGATCATGCGTCTTAGTTCATCCAGTTCTTTAGCTTGGCGAATGGTGATTTCACTCAGTTGATCGATCGCCTCTTCTTGAAACGCTATTCGACTCTCCAGATCATCTAAACGACTGTGCGATTCACTCATAATTTCGTGTTCTTCCTACTCTTTGGGTTAATTTGTCCGCTGTAAACGTCTAAGTTGTTGAAAAAATTTAACTAATACGTTATATCTCATATTCTGTATGGGCTTTTTAACGTCATACAGATTAATTTGTTTGTTCCAAAAAATACAAAGAAATATTTCCAATGGGTGGTTAATCAGTGATTAAAAATATCATTATCAGCGTAATCGCAGCCTGTGTTATCGCAGCTGCTGGTCACTTCTTTAAAGCGGAATCGCACTACTTGCCAGTGTTAGCCGTTTCGTTTGTGGCTGTCTTTATTAGTACTCTTGTGGCTAGCTCTGGCTCTGCATCAGCATCTCAATCTTCACATCGTGTTAACGGTGCGGACGAAGAAGATGACATTGATGATGGTCGTGAAGTGGGTGAGGTTAAGTGGTTCAATGTATCTAAGGGGTTCGGTTTTATTACTCGTACCAACGGAGATGATGTATTCGTTCATTTCCGTAACATTCGTGGCCGTGGACATCGTTCACTAAACGAAGGCCAGCGTGTACGTTTTAACGTGCATGACAGCGATAAAGGCCTTCAAGCTGAGGATGTCTCAATCATCCGTGAATAATGGTCGATTGATATGACAGAAGGGTAGCTCACGCTACCCTTTTTTATGTCCAGGACGGACGGTATGCAGCGATTCCACGGATGGAATGGAGCTGCGAATGTCCAGGACGGACGGTATGCAGCGATTCCATTCATTTTCTACTCAGTTAAGTCGTTTAGAATAACCCCTATGAAAATCTATCCTCTGCTATTTATAGTCTTTAGCTCTTTAGCGTCGGCCGATACTCAATGTATGCAGAATTATTTTGCATCCAGGGTCGGCGAGAATCTGGAATACAATGTTGAGATTGACGGTATTCGAGCGAAAGGGAGCCGAACACTCTCTCAATCAGATTCAGGTCAGTTCACACTGGTTCAGTCTGTATCTGTTTTGCTGGCTTCTCTTGAAGAGCAGAGTCATTTTATCGTTAATGACCAAGGCATCGTTCCGGTTAATTACCGCTTTGAGCAGCAAGGGCTTGGGGCTAGAAAAACGACCATTCAGTTCAGTGGTTTAACGGCTGAAGTGAACAGAAAAGAGACGTTGTCTAATCTGGAGCTTCCTAAAGGTTTTCAAGATCCGTTGACGTTTATCCTGCAACTCCAAGCTTCGATCAATTGCGGTGACGCTTTTGAAGAGCTGAAAATGCCTATTGTGAAATCAAAAGGAGTCTCTGAAGTCATTTTTGTAAAAGGGGATAGCTCTTTAGTTAAGAGCGGTGAAAAACCGGTGGTTTTGGAAACATGGCTAAGAGTCGAGGGTGATAAAACGGAAAAGTTGGGCTTAATTCCAGATTTAAACAACCTTCTGTTCTCATTCGAACAGCAAGAAGGTAAAAAGATCAATCGTCTACAGTTGATTGATCTTCCTTAGAAATCTGTGCAGCTTTAAGTGCAGATTGTTGCTTTTGCCATTCGGCTCTATCGGCGTAGTAGATATCCCAAACACAGGGTTCACAACCACTTTCGCAGCAGTCGTAATCCCCTGGTGGCGTAGGTTCTTGAAGAGAATCTAATGAGCTCATCAGCCAATCACTTTCCCAGGGTTTAGTATCCCTTTAGGGTCCAGAGCGGCTTTGATGCTGCGCATGACGGCCAGTTCAGCTTCGCTTCGACTTAACTGGATGTAAGGCTTTTTACTCAGTCCAATACCGTGTTCTGCAGAGACTGAGCCTCTGTATTTCTCTAGAATCTTATAGACGACGCTGTCGATCGCTTTTTTATCTTTGACCGGCCCTACGCAAAAGTGAATGTTGCCATCCCCTAAGTGTCCGAAGGTGAGGCAGGTTGAATCAGGGAACTGCTCTGATAGTGCCTCTTTGACTTCGTTTGTGTAGGCTTCCATGTGACGCAGCGGTAGGCTGATATCATATGGAATCATTGGGCTGAAGGCTTGAACCATTGCCTCAATATCATCGCGAACAGCCCAGAGTGCTGCAGACTGCTGCTGGCTTTCGGCGATGACAGCATCGACAATGACCTCTTGCTCTAGAAGCTCACCAAGGACCTCAATAAACTGCTCTTTTCCTCGAGTATCATCGACACACTCTGACTCCACTAGGATGTAGTAGGGCAGCGAATCATCAATGAACTTTTGATGGTTGCCAGTTTCGTTAACCATGAATCCATAGAAACTGTTCCACATCGCTTCATATGCAGAGAGCTTACCCTCAAGTTTTTGTTTAAGCGTGTTTAGCAGTAGCAGAGCGTTATCAAAACTTTCAACCCCAACCAGTGCGGTTTGACGGGCTGGCGCCGAGGGCCAAAGTCTAAGAACAGCACGTGTGATAATACCCAATGTGCCTTCTGAGCCAACAAACAGCTGTTTTAGATCGTATCCGGTATTATCTTTCAGAGTCTCTTTTAGGTTGGTCAATACGGTGCCATCGGCGAGGACAACCTCTAGGCCAAGAACTTGATCACGTGCCATGCCGTAGCGAATAACCTTGTTACCGCCAGCGTTTGCCGCGAGCATTCCTGCTACCTGTGCTGAACCTCGCGCACCCCAATCAACTGCAAATAGCAGATCGTGCTCGGCTGCTGCATTCTGCAAATCCTCAACAACGACACCTGCTTGAACGAGCACAGTAGCCCCTTGAGTATCTAACTGCTCAATGGTGCGCATGCGCTCAAGGCTCAAAACAAAATCACCTTCAGTCGCTTTGGTGGCGTCCGCTAAACCTGTCATGCCTGCTTGTGGAATGATGGTTTGATTTGCCTCATGACAAAGTGCTAATACTTTAGAGACCTCTTCCGTCGATGCGGGTCGAATCACCGCTTTCGCCGGGCAGCTGCCCTTGCTCCAGCTCTCATTAGGTCGTTGAGCAACCCGTTCATCCGTGATTAGACCGTTATCACCTACGATGGCGTGAATGGCACTCAGTAATTCAGACATGGTATTCACCTGTTAATCGCAAAGAGCATCAAGTTTAGATTTGAGTATGCCGGTTACTGCGCCTGGGTTGGCTTTTCCGCCAGACGCTTTCATAACCTGACCCATAAAGAAACCCAGCATCTTGCCACGTTTCTCAGGTTCTGCGGCTTTGTACTGTTCAACTTGCGCTGAAGCATTGGCAATGACCTCATCGATCATTGACTCTATTGCACCTGTATCAGTGACTTGCTTTAATCCTTTGGCTTCAATGACTTCGTCAGCTGTACCACCTTCGTTCCACTGGACTTCAAAGACTTTTTTGGCAATGTTGCCAGAGATGGTATTGTCCTTGATGCGAACGAGTAGACCACCCAACTGTTCAGCACTAACAGGACTTTTCTCAATACTTAGATCGGCCGCATTCAGGTTTTTAGCCAGCTCTCCCATCACCCAGTTGGCAGCAAGTTTGGCATCGCCACAACACTCAACTACAGACTCAAAGTAGTCTGCTTGGTCACGGTAGGCCGAGAGAACGCCTGCGTCATACTCAGAAAGCCCTAGTTCACTGATGAATCGCTCTTTTCGTGCATCAGGCAATTCTGGAAGCGTTAAACGAATGGCTTCTACATAGGCATCATCCACGACAACTGGTAGAAGATCTGGGCAGGGGAAATAGCGGTAGTCGTTAGCATCTTCTTTCGAACGCATGCTTCGAGTCTCATTCTTGTCTGGATCGTAGAGACGCGTCTCTTGTACTACCGTACCGCCATCTTCGATCAGATCAATTTGACGCTCAACTTCGGTGTCGATCGCGCGCTCAATAAATCGGAACGAGTTGATGTTCTTTAGCTCGGTGCGAGTGCCAAGAGTTTCACTGCCTTTAGGGCGAATGGAGACGTTACAGTCACAACGCATTGAGCCCTCAGCCATATTGCCGTCACAGATACCTAGTGTGGTTACGATGGCATGAATTTTTCGAGCGTAAGCTGCCGCCTCTTTGGAAGTGCGCATGTCAGGTTCAGAGACAATTTCAACAAGAGGGGTACCGGCACGGTTTAGGTCGATACCGGATTGACCGTGAAAATCTTCATGCAATGATTTGCCAGCATCTTCTTCTAGGTGAGCATGATGAATACGCACACGACGTTCACCCGCTTCAGTTTCAATGTCGACGAAACCTTCTCCTACGACGGGGGCCTCTAACTGAGTGGTCTGGTAGCCTTTTGGAAGATCTGGATAAAAGTAGTTCTTACGTTCAAAAACGGCACGTTTGCCGATGTCGGCATTAATCGCTAAGCCAAACATGATCGCCATTTTTTGAGCGCCATCGTTGAATACGGGCAGTGTGCCCGGAAGTGCCAGATCAACGGCACAAGCTTGCGTATTCGGTTCAGCACCGAAGGCGGTGCTAGCACCAGAAAAGATTTTCGTATTGGTCGCGAGCTGAACGTGAATCTCTAGACCGATAACTGTTTCCCATTCCATATCGATCTCCTTATGCCGTAACCGGTGACAGGGTGTGCCACTCTGTATTTTGTTGGTATTGATGAGCCACATTCAGTAAGCGAGCCTCATCAAAATAGTTGCCGATCAACTGAAGGCCAACAGGCAAACCATTAACCTGTCCGCATGGAACAGACATGCCAGGTAGGCCGGCTAGGTTTAACGATAGTGTGAATATATCTTCCATGTACATCGCGACAGGATCATTCACTTTTTCACCGATAGTGAACGCTGGGCTTGGTGTAGTCGGCCCGACAATGACGTCGACCTCTTCAAAGATTCGCATGAAATCTTGTTGGATTAGACGGCGGATCTGTTGAGCTTTGTTGTAGTACGCATCGTAGTAGCCAGCACAGAGTGCGTAGGTTCCAACCATGATGCGGCGTTTAACTTCAGACCCGAAGCCTTCACCGCGTGTCCGTTTATAGAGGTCTTCCAAATCCTTTGGTTCTTCGCAACGGTACCCATATCGTACGCCATCGAATCGTGACAGGTTTGATGATGCCTCAGCCGGAGCGATGATGTAGTAAGCCGGAATCGACATGCGTGTGTTCGGTAGGCTAACCTCTTTGATTGTAGCGCCCAGTGACTCAAGCTGTTTGATAGCCGTCTCAATTTGGGCGGCCATTGCGCTGTCTAAATCTGCACTCATAAACTCTTTAGGCACTCCAATTTTGAGGCCTTGTAGTGAGTGGTTGAGCGATGCAGTGTAGTCCTCTGTCGGTTGTGCCGATGAGGTTGAGTCCATAGCGTCCTGCCCGGCCATTACGTTAAGCATCAGTGCGCAATCTTCAGCACTGCGCGCCATCGGACCGCCCTGATCAAGGGATGAGGCGTAGGCAACCATACCGTAACGAGAGACACGTCCATAAGTTGGCTTGATGCCGGTAATGCCGCAAAATGCAGCCGGTTGGCGAATTGAGCCGCCAGTGTCTGAGCCTGTTGCAGCAGGGGTTAGTCGAGCTGCAACCGCAGCAGCGGAACCTCCTGAAGAGCCACCCGGTACACGGCTGGTATCCCATGGGTTTTTACAATCACCATAGAAAGAGCTTTCATTGGTCGATCCCATCGCAAACTCGTCCATGTTGGTTTTACCCAACATGACTGCACCGGCCGCCTTAAACTTTGCAACTACGGTAGCATCATAGGGTGACTTAAAGTTGTCCAACATTTTGGAACCACAACTGGTTTTGACGCCCTCTGTACAAAAGAGATCTTTATGCGCGATGGGTAGGCCTGTGAAGGGGCCTCCGGTACCCGCGGCAAGACTCTCGTCGGCTGCTTTTGCTTGCTGTAAGGCCAGTTCGGGAGTGGTCGTAATGAAGGCGTTGTACTCGCTATCACAGCGGTTGATGCGATCGATAAACGCTTGGGTAAGCTCAACACTGCTCACAGTGCCATTGCGAAGGTCTTGAGCCAGTTCGCTCAGTGTTTTTTCAAACATATCTCTAATCCGATCCTGTTACTCAATGACTTTAGGGACAAGGAAAAGCCCCTCTTCAACAGCCGGTGCAACCGCTTGAAGTTTATCTCGCTGATTCAACTCGGTTACTTCATCAGCACGCAAGCGTTGCACTGCATCTAATGGGTGCGCCAGTGGCTCCACTCCGTCTGTATCAATCTGCTGCATTTCATCTATTAAATTCAAAATGCTACTTAGGTTTTCGGTGTAGGCCGGGATATCCTGCTCGTTCAATTCTAAACGGGCAAGATGGGCAATACGTTCAACATCGGAGCGATCGATGGACATGATTAACCTTCTTTCTTTTTAAATGGTGTGATTAAAACTATTTTGCGGCTGTAATAAGAGGAAAATAGTTTCGTAAAAACATTGTGATGGCGCGTAATCTATCACATTTGCGCCTTGCCCAAAATCCCCGTCGTTGCTAACATTCTTTGATTAATGAATTGGCTTCTAAAGTCATCGCTTATAAGGTTTTAAATCCAATGTTTAAAAAGATTCGTGGTCTCTTTTCTAGCGACCTATCCATCGACCTAGGAACTGCCAATACACTGATCTATCTGCGTGATAGCGAGATCGTGCTAGACGAACCCTCTGTAGTGGCTATTCGCCAGCAAGGTAACCAGAAGACTGTGGCGGCTGTCGGTACTGATGCAAAAAGAATGTTGGGTAGAACACCAGGCAATATTACCGCTATTCGTCCATTGAAAGATGGCGTCATTGCTGACTTCCATGTAACTGAAAAGATGCTTCAGTACTTCATCAGTAAAGTTCACAACAACAGTTTTCTTCGTCCATCACCTCGCGTTCTAATTTGTGTGCCTTGTAAGTCAACTCAAGTTGAGCGTCGAGCAATCAAAGAGTCTGCGGTAGGTGCAGGTGCTCGAGAGGTCTATCTCATCGAAGAGCCAATGGCGGCTGCGATCGGGGCAGGTCTACCGGTAGATGAAGCGACAGGTTCGATGGTGGTCGATATCGGTGGTGGTACGACTGAAATTGCGGTGATCTCCTTGAGCGGCATTGTCTACTCTGAATCCGTTCGTGTCGGCGGTGACCGTTTCGATGAAGCGATTGTAACCTACGTGCGTCGCAACTACGGAAGCTTGATTGGTGAAGCAACAGCCGAGCGAATCAAACAGGAGATTGGTACAGCTTACCCATCAACAGAAGTGTTGGAAATTGACGTTCGTGGTCGTAACCTCGCAGAAGGTATCCCCCGGATGTTTACTCTGAACTCGAATGAGATTCTTGAAGCACTTCAAGAACCGCTTCAGTCGATTGTTCAAGCCGTTAAAGGTGCGCTAGAGCAGTGCCCGCCTGAACTGGCAGCAGACGTAGCAGAGCATGGTATTGTTTTAACTGGTGGTGGTGCGCTGCTGAGAAATCTTGATCGTCTTCTAACGGAAGAGACAGGCCTACCGGTGATCGTTGCGGAAGATCCATTGACCTGTGTGGCTCGTGGTGGCGGTAAGGCACTTGAGATACTCGATAAGCAGGGCTTTGAGTTACTTTCACGTGACTGATCTTTCATAACGGCAACGCGAAGGGTTTAAAGTCATGATCTTTAAAAGTGGTCCGTCGCGTTTGCTGTTTACTCTTCTCATCATCGTAGCGTTGTCGATCGTTACGCTTGATTTAACCTCTAACAAATTTCGTGAAGGCAAGGCTTATCTAACCCTTGTTGCGACCCCGTTACAGTGGTTAGTCGATTTGCCAGTCAAAATGGCGGGTGGCGTTTCCGATGTGGTTGTCGGTCGTGCCACTCTGATTGCAGAAAATGATGAGTTGCGAACGGAAGCCATATTGATGGAACAAAAAGTGCTTCAAAACGCGACCCTTGCCAGTGAAAATCGCCGGTTAAGAACCTTGTTGAATGCTCGCCAAAAGGTGGAGGAAGAGGTTCAGATGGCTGAGTTGATCGGTGTCAGTTCTGACCCTTTTCAGCATGAAATCTTGATTAATCTGGGTGAGCAGGATGGGGTTGTTATCGGGCAGCCTGCACTCGATTCTGGCGGTATCATGGGGCTTGTCGTAGATCTCGCTCCTGTCACCAGTCGAGTCATGTTGGTGACCGACTCTAGATCCTCTATACCCGTTCAACTGTTGCGAACAGGTTTTCGTACCCTGGCGCTTGGTAGTGGCTCCACCAGCGAGCTAAAACTGGACCACATTCCCAATACCGAAGATATTCGCATTGGTGATCTGCTGGTTACCTCTGGATTGGGCGGCGTTTTTCCCATGGGTTATCCCGTTGCAGAAATAACTGAATTTAGGCAGGAGCCAGGGCGTTCCTTTGCAGTAGTAAGAGCAAAGCCTACTGCGACGCTTGATAAGAGCCGCTATCTGCTTTTGGTTCAGCAGGTGAATGAGTTGAAGAGGTTGGAGAGTGAGTGATCAAATCTCAGGCGGTGGTTTCTTTGTAACCTTAGCCACTTTTTTGATAGCAATCTCTCTGAGTCAATTTCCTCTGGACAGCTCCTTGCAGTGGTTTAGGCCCGACTTCATTCTTTTGGTTCTTTTCTTTTGGCTTATTTGGGCTCCCAATCGCGTTGGCTTAGTCTATGCATTTTTTATAGGTCTCTTACTGGATCTAGTGCGAGGCTCAGTGTTGGGTTTAGGCGCTCTTTCATTGACCTTGGTTGCCTTTATTACACAGTTACTACACAGTCGCTTAAGAGTGTTTCCTATACTTCAACAGTCCTTTGTTTTGCTGTTGTTGGTAGGCCTTAATCAACTGATCTACTATTGGATGCAGGGCTTGGTCGGTAATTCGGCAGATACTCTACTCTTTCTACTACCGTCTTTGACGAGTGCGCTTCTTTGGCCATTTGTCTTTATTACTTTGCGTCGCCTAGCACGCTCCTTGGATCTGAACTGATGAAAGTAATTTTGGCCTCTCAGTCTCCACGGCGACTTGAGTTACTGCAACAGATAGGAATTCAACCAGAGGTTTGTCCAGCCCATATCGATGAGACACCTCTGAGCGATGAAACGCCTGAGGATTATGTGAATCGCTTGGCACGGAATAAAGCCGAAGCCGTTGCGGAAAAACGTTCTGACTCACTGGTGATAGGCTCGGATACCAGTGTAGTGATCGATAATAAAATATTAGGTAAGCCCGAAAGTCGTGACCATTTTTTCTCCATGTTTAAGCGCCTTTCGGGTGCTAAGCATCAGGTTATGACGGCGGTTGCTATTACCGATGGCCAGCTGACTAGAAGTGAAGTGGTGATTACTCAGGTTAGCTTCTATCCTATTAGTGAGGGAGAGATTGAACGCTACTGGCTTAGTGGGGAACCTCAGGATAAAGCAGGTGGTTATGGGATACAGGGCTTAGGTGCGCTGTTCGTCAAAGAGATTCAGGGAAGTTACAGTGCTGTCGTGGGTTTACCGATCGCTGAAACTGGAAAAATTTTAGAAAAATTTGGATTTTCAACTTGGACCTAAGGGTCGGTTGAATAAGGAGTAAGGTTTTGGGTGAAGAGATACTGATTAACTTCACACCGATGGAGACTCGAGTTGCAGTCATTGAAAATGGCATGCCACAAGAGATCTATGTTGAGCGTGTAAAGCGTCGTGGGATCCTTGGCAATATCTATTTAGGGCGAGTGGTGCGAGTTCTTCCTGGCATGCAGGCAGCATTTGTGGATGTGGGTCTGGAGAGGGCTGCTTTTATTCATGTTGATGAAGTCGTCGATCAATCTCTGACACCCGAAGAGCGAGCATCACTCTCCATAGCTCAGGTGTTGCGTGAGGGTGAATCACTCTTAGTACAAGTGACTAAAGATCCTATTGGTAGTAAAGGGGCCCGCCTGACGACCCATATCTCTCTTCCATCGCGCTACTTAGTTTTGATGCCAGATGCTTCACATATTGGAGTGTCACAGCGAATTGAAGATGAAGAGGAACGAGATCGATTAAAACAGATTCTCAGATCCGAGTTGGTCGACTCTAACGATGAGACGACCGAGCCTGAGTTTGGTTACATTCTACGTACCGTTGCTGAAGGTGTGACGGAGTTGGAATTGAAAGCCGATATCAGTTTCTTGCATCGTTTGTGGGAGAGTATTCAGAACCGAGTCAAAGGGGCGAAAGCTCCGGCTACAGTCTATGAAGACCTGCCGCTTAATATGCGAGCACTCAGAGATATGACCCACTCTGAAATTGAGCGTATCAGAATTGACTCTAAAGAGACCTTTCAGCGTGCACAGAGTTTTGCTCGCACCCTGGTTCCTGAAATTGAATCAAAGTTGGAATATTACCCAGGGGAGCGCCCTATTTTTGACCTCTTCAATGTCGAAGAGGAGATGGAAAAAGCGCTGGGCCGCAAGGTTGAGCTTAAGTCTGGGGGCTATCTAATCTTTGACCAGACTGAAGCGATGACCACGATTGATATCAATACTGGTGCTTTTGTCGGTCATCGTAATTTGGAAGAGA
>CATEEE010000240.1 GCA_949499045.1 Marinobacterium sp. xm-d-530
AGACGCAGTGGCTAAGGCCTCTGCACTGTAGACCTCCTGTTTCCTAAAGGTCGTGGAAACTGAGTGCATTTGCACTCCCTTCGCCGCCCCATCCCGGGCGGCTTTTTTATGTCCAGGATCTAAGCTAACTGGCCTTCAGCCTGTCATCCGCCGGTAGACTTTGTCGACTATCTGGAAATCGCGGAAAGAGTGGATGTCAGGCTAAAGCCTGACACCGGTGCTAACATCTAATGAATATCACTCGTGGCCTTTCTAAGACCGCTCCTACAGAGAGTGAATCCCTTGCCTTAGGGTAAAGCTCTCACCCGGTTCGATGATTACCTTATCTTCCATTGCATTGGCTGCCTCAATACATAAAAAACCGCGGTAGTTATCAGCACCGATGTCCGCCATATTACCCGCTGTCTCTATGCCAGGATTCCAGACCACCGTTGTGCCGCTGTTCTGTTTGTAGACACGCGTTTCTCGATCTAGGTCATTCAGAGTCAGCCCGTTGGAATGGTCAAAGTAGACTCGGTCCGTTGGTTCTTTAAGATCTACCGACACTCGATCTTCCGTTGAACGTGCGAATGCCTTCAGCTTATCCGCATATTCCACGCCCTCCAGACCAGCGATTGTGGCGTTGTCCAGATCAGAGATCGGTAAGTAGGTATGCAGTGCCTGAGTGATCTCTATCGGTTGATTGCCTAAGTTGGTGGTGATCAGCTCAACACTGAGTTTGTCAGTAAGCGTAACCTTTATCGCCACACTGCAATCGTATGGAAATAGAGGGTTAGCAACACTGTTCTCCAGTCCTAGGGTAATAGAGGCAAAATCTTCGTGATCTTGAGCATCAACCAGAGTCCAAATTGAGGTGCGCGCAAAACCGTGCGCTGGTTTCTCCTCATCGCTTGGGTGGGCACCAAACCAAGGCCAACAGACAGGGATGCCGCCCCTTATCGGTTTGCCAGCTTCTAGGTTAGCCTTTGGGCTCATCCAGAGTCGTTCTTGACCACCGGCTAGATAACTTAAAACATGGCCCCCAGACAGAGAGACGTAGGCATGGTCTTCTTTGTAGGTCAGTTGAATAGCGTCTAGCTGCTCTTTAAAGCGGATTGTCTCTATGCTCATAGTATTTTACGTATAAAAATTACAAAATAGTTAATTGTCTTTGTAGTGTAACAGTTTCGCGGCCTGTAGGGTTTTTACTCAGTCTGATCGCCAAATTATTGGGTTAATAGTGCATATAAATATAAGATTAGCCGTCCGATTATGTAGATCAATGACTACAAAATGTACTAAAATTACATAAATTATTTACATTTATGGCTTTTCGCCTCCAAAGGAGTGTAGCTCATGAACGATGCAATGCATCAAGCCTGTGATTTTGTTCTGTTCGGTGCCAAGGGTGACCTGGCGATGCGTAAGCTTTTCCCTGCGCTGTTTCAACTCGACAAAGCGATGCTACTCAACCCTGACTCTAAGATTATCGGTGTTGCACGCGCGGATTGGGATCAGGCGGC
This sequence comes from Marinobacterium sp. xm-d-530, assembly GCA_949499045.1. Classification (GTDB taxonomy): domain Bacteria; phylum Pseudomonadota; class Gammaproteobacteria; order Pseudomonadales; family Balneatricaceae; genus Marinobacterium_E. The sequence continues at coordinate 1,503 of CATEEE010000240.1, forward strand.
CTTTGTTGAAGCGGTGGAAGCGACACTGGTTCGATTTTTAAAGCCAGGTGAGATGAGCTCCGAGGATTGGCAACGTTTCGCGGCACGTCTCGATTACGTTCAGGTCGACATGACCTCGGCAGATGATTTCAAGAAGATCAAAGCTAAGCTTGATGACAACCGTATTATGGTTAACTACCTAGCGACGCCTCCCGCTGTATTCGGTGATATTTGTAAGAATCTGAGCAGCGCCGATTTAATTAACGAGACAACTCGCATCGTATTGGAAAAACCGATCGGTCACGATTTGGCGAGTTCTAAGGTGATCAACGACACGGTTGCACAATACTTCCATGAAAACCGTATCTACCGCATTGACCACTACCTAGGTAAAGATACGGTTCAGAACCTGATTGCACTGCGCTTTGCTAACAACCTGTTTGGTTCGCAGTGGAATAACTCTGCAATTGATCATGTCCAGATCACAGTATCTGAAACCGTCGGTCTTGAGGGTCGCTGGAGCTACTACGATAAAGTGGGGCAGATGCGTGACATGGTTCAAAACCACTTGTTACAACTGCTCTGTATGGTCGCAATGAATCCCCCCAGTAAGCTGGATGCTGATTCGATTCGCGATGAAAAAGTACGAATTCTAAAGGCACTACACCCAATTAACTCTACTAATGTCACAAAACGGGCTGTTCGTGGTCAATACACAGCCGGTTCCATCGGTGGCCAAGCCGTTGTGGGTTATGGTGAGGAAGAGGGCAGTTCTGCGACTAAATCAAACACAGAAACCTTTGTGTCCTTGCGGGTAAATGTCGACAACTGGCGTTGGGCTGGCGTGCCGTTCTACCTTCGTACCGGTAAACGCATGCCGCAAAAGATGACAGAGATTGTGGTGGTTTATAAGAACAATCCGCACTTTATTTTTGATTCTAAGCAGCGCGATATAGTGAACAACCGTCTGGTTATTCGACTTCAGCCCGACGAAGGTATTCGTCTGCACGTTGTCACCAAACAGCTGGGTATTCATCAAGGGATGGACCTACAAAACCGTGCGCTCAACCTAGACTTCAGTGAGAGCGATCCTAACCAGCGTACTCCAGATGCCTACGAGCGTCTGCTTCTGGAATCAATGGTGGGTGATCAGTCACTGTTCGTCCGTCGTGATGAGATTGAAGCGTCTTGGACTTGGTGTGACGAATTGATTAAGGCCTGGAAAGATGTTGGCGATGAGGTGAAACCCTACAATGCCGGCACTTGGGGGCCTATTGGTTCCATCGCTCTGATTGAGCGTGATGGTCGTTCTTGGCACGAGTGAGGTTAACAATGTCCACTATGATTCAATTTGATTCACGCGATACTCTAGAACGTCAGTTAACTGAGCAGATAGTCGCTCTATTAAATGCCGGAATCGAAGAGCGTGGTCGAGCGACACTGGTTGTTTCGGGTGGCCGTACACCGGCTGCGCTGTTTCAATTGCTCTCAGTGCAAGAACTCGATTGGTCTAAAGTTTGGATTACCCTTGCTGATGAGCGCTGGGTACCCGATACACATGAGGACAGCAACGCCCGTTCCGTTAAGACTCATCTTCTACAGAATCGAGCGGCCGATGCGCATTTTATTCCGCACTTTAATGACTCAGAGTACCCCTGTTCGGGACAAACCAAGCTAGAAGAGGTTCTGAACGAGTTACCAAAAGAGTTTGATGCGGTTATTCTGGGCATGGGCGAAGATGGCCACACTGCCTCATTTTTCCCCGATGCGCCTGAGCTAACAGCAGCGCTGAACCCCTATGGTTTCAAAGCCTGCATGGGCGTGACACCGCCAGTCGCTCCTCACCTGCGCATGACTCTGACTCTGCAAAGGTTACTGCACGCTAAGCGTATCTTTATTCACCTTTGCGGTGATTCAAAACTGCCCGTGCTGGAAAAAGCGATGGGCGATGGCGATACCGAAGAGATGCCCGTTCGCGCTGTGTTGCGACAGAGCAAAACTCCCGTCGACATCTACTGGGCACCTTGATTTTCATTGTGTAGGAGCTAGCCCAAAGGGCGAAGCGAAACCTTTAGAAAAATCGCTTCGCCTTACAGGCTAGCTCCTACAATGATTAAGCTTACAAATTCTCGCGTCCATGTTGAGCCATCAAATCAAACTCCGGTCCATAGGAGATGATGCCATGCGGATTAATGGTTGGATGGCTGCGGTAATAGTGGTGCCTTATATGATCAAGGTCACAGGTCTCTGCAACACCAGGCAGTTGGTAGATATCACGTAGATAGTTTGCTAGCGCTGGGTACTCCGCGATTCGTCTACGGTCACACTTAAAATGCTGAACATAGACGGGATCAAAACGAATCAAGGTCGTAAAGAGTCGGATATCCGTCTCGGTTAACTGTTCACCCACCAGATAACGACGAGAGGTTAGCCTCTCTTCCAGTCTGTCTAGGTGCTCAAAAAGATTCACCACCGCCTCGTCATAGGCCGCTTGAGTCGTTGCAAACCCTGCTTTGTAGACGCCATTATTGACCGGTTCGTAGATAAACTGATTCCAATGATCAATCTCTGATTGCAAGGATTGCGGGCAAAGATCCAGATCCGTCGCTCCAATCTCATTGAAACCGGTATTGAGCATCCGAATGATCTCTGAGGACTCGTTACTAACGATGGTCTGATTCTGTTTATCCCATAACACTGGAACCGTCACTCGACCGGTGTAGTCTGATTCGCACAGGGTGTAGATCTGATGCATGAACTGTTTCTGATTAACCCGATCCCCAGTTGCTGCTGAAAAGTCTGAATCAAAGGCCCAGCCATGCTCAAGCATGAGTGGGTGAACGACATCAAACGAGATCTGATCTTGAAGTCCTTTGAGCGCTCTGACGATCAGAGTTCGGTGAGCCCAAGGACAGGCTAGCGAGACATAGAGATGATATCTGCCCGGTTCCGCCCTAAAGCCGGCATCACCCGTTGGGCCTGCGCTACCGTCACGGGTTATCCAATGGCGGTATTGAGCTTCAGTGCGAACAAACTTTCCGTTAGAGGATTTGGTGTCATACCACTGATCATGCCATTGACCATCAATTAGAAGTCCCATCGTCATAATACCTTAAATTTTAATAACATCAGACTCTACGGTTTAAAGCCGTAAGCTGTTTAACACTACGCAAAGAAACTTTGAATTATAAGAAAGATAGACTGATATAAAATGCTCGTCCAGACAACTAATGGTTGATCCGACTCTCTTGGCTTATTAAGCTGTCTTTTTTGTTTGGATCTAAGGAGTTAAGTGATGAGACGCCCCCTAATTATGGGTAACTGGAAAATGAATGGATCGTTGTTGGCGAACGAATCCCTATTGACTGGTTTGGCCGATCAGGTCTCCTCTTTGAATGGCGTCGATATTGCTGTCTGTCCATCCTATATTTTTATCCCTCAGGCGCTTGAGTTGACTGCCGGCACCGCTATAAAAGTGGGCGCACAAAATCTAAGCGATCAAGAGAAAGGTGCTTTCACCGGTGAAGTCAGCGGTGAAATGATCCGTGATCTAGGTTGTGCCTATGCTCTGACGGGTCACTCTGAACGTCGCTCTCTCTATGGTGAAACCAGTCAACTGGTCGCTGAAAAAACATTAAAGGCACTTGAGCTAGGTTTAGTCCCTGTTCTCTGTATCGGTGAAACACTGGAAGAGCGTCAATCGGGACAAATGAATGCCGTATTAGAAGAGCAGGTAAATGCGGTGGTGGAACTGTGCGGTGCGGATACCTTTGCACAAATAGTCATTGCTTATGAACCGGTCTGGGCAATTGGTACCGGTGAAACCGCGACCCCTCAACAAGCTCAAGATGCCCATGCATTTGTTCGTAGTCTGATTGCCAAGCACAATTCAGACATAGCTGAGCGCGTAACGATCCTCTATGGCGGTAGCATGAACGACAAAAACGCAGCAGAGCTTCTTGCTATGGCTGACGTCGACGGTGGATTGGTGGGTGGTGCATCCCTTAAAGCGGATAGCTTCGCGACGATCTGCAGAGCAGCTGCAAGCTGATCACATAAACCCTTATCAGGGGTCTGGCCTTCAGCCTGACCCTCATTCCTTGAGAAATCGCCTCATCTGCGATAAGGCTCCAACCATTCAATACAATGACTTTCTTCATGATTAAACCACTCCTAGCAGTTTTAACCTTAACCTTATCTCCCATGGCACAAGCAGAAGAGTTGCAGGTAGTAGAAGTCGCCAGCAACACCTATGCCATTGTCGGCCCACTGACCGATCGCTCCCCCGAAAACTATGGTAACAATGCTACCTTTGGTTTTGTGGTATCTGATCCAGGGGTTCTTCTGATTGATTCTGGCGGCAGTTGGAAGGGTGCTGAGAGGATAGAAGCAGCGATCAAAACAGTCACTGACAAACCGGTTGTTAAAGTGATCAACACAGGTGGTCAGGATCACCGCTGGTTTGGTAACGACTACTTTGCTCAACAGGGTGCTGAGCTGATCAGTAGCGTTACCACTCAAGCGGATCAAAAAGCTCGGGAGGCCCAGCAAGTACAGCGAATCACTAATTTGATTGGTGATGCGTATCAGGGCACCAATCCAACCTATGCCAATACACTTATCGAAACAGAGAGTGCAATTACCCTGGGGAATCGTTCTGTACAGTTTATCCCAGTGGGACATACTCATACACCGGGTGAAAACTTTGTCTGGTTACCTGAATTCTCGGTGCTTTATACAGGTGATACCGTGTATGTAGACCGTATGCTTGGTGTTGCCCCCCAATCACAACATCGAACATGGATAGAGGCGTTTGAGGTGATTGAGTCGTTAGATCCAAAGGTAATTGTTCCGGGTCATGGTGCACCGACCACATTGGAAAAAGCCAAGGCTGACACCTTAAATTATCTAAGATTTTTGCGAGAAAAAGTCGGTGAACTGATCGAAGATGGCGGTGATATGCAGAGTCTCTCATCGATAGATCAAAGTGCCTTCAGTTATTTAGAGGTTTACGAAGAGATCCATGGCCGCAATGCTCTTCGCGTCTTTGAAGAGATGGAGTGGGAGTAACCCTCTAAAACGCCCAGTTTAAGTTCAACAGCGCCTGTAAATCACCCTGTTGGGTATTGAGACTGTCCGAACTCGATATTGCGTGAGCCAAACTGCTGTCCAATCGCAGCGAATCATTAATCTTGTAGTTAGCGGTTAAGCCCCAGTTGTAGGCTGTTATCTGGTTGTTGGGTTCGAGACTCCTATTGCTAGCACTCACGTTGTTAACTCGTTTTTCAACGCTTGCCCAATCAGCAAACCCACCAATACGCCAGATGTCATTAAACTGTTTGACTAAATCGATACGAACCAAGGCCCCTTGATCAACGGTGAGTTCGCTTTTTGTAAAGGCTCGAAGCCCTTGTGCACCGCCGGCAATGAATCTCTGGCTGTCATCTAGATTCTTGTGGCTGTATTGGCAATAAAACTCGCTATGAAACAGCCAGTTATCGTCTAATGGTTTGCGATACTTCAAGAAACCACTGAGTCTATTGAATCTGCCTTGAGTATTGGCATTAGCTAGATCCTCAGCACGATTCGGTGAACCGTTAAGGTTGGTATCACCCAGCGTTGTTTCAAGTCGGTAGGTTAGGCGGTCTTTTTGAAACGCTCGATTACCATCCAACGTCAACTTAAGCGTATTAACCTTATAGTCTGACTCTAATGGTGGTGTGCGATTCGACAGTGGACTCTCTTTAAGTAAACGTTGTTCAAAAATGCCAGAAATGAACAGGTTGCTAGCAAGGCTTCTAATCAGAGTATGTCGAATCCCCGCCGATACAGAGGTCGCCTGCTGTTTTGTGTTTTGGCTATTTGCGTAAAGCCTCGCAGCCTGAACATCAAAAGCCGTTCCGCGATAACTTATAGGCCCTCTGTGGGAAATACTCAGGTAGTTAGACTGGTCCGTTTTGATGGCATTTAAGTAGCCTGCGCCGCCTCGTTTAAAAGGGCTGTACAACATGGATGTCAGAACGAACTGTTCCTCGCCAGTTTCAGTCAGTCCCGCATTATTAATGTCCAAGGTTCCAGATACCCGAGCGCTATTTTCCACCCAGAGTTCCAGCTCTTGGTCACCATCATCGTTTGCTTGTAACCCACCCGAGACACTGATGCCGTGCATATCGATGGTAAGCAATTGTTGGCGCTCTCGTGCAGAGAGTTTGAGTGGTCCGTTATCTGAAAGTGGCAACCCGCCCAAGGCCTCAACACGTTCAAGCGAGACGTTAAACGTCTCTTCAAAACCATGATCTATTACAACGCCGGCAAATTTAGACTCATGTATTTCAAACAGGATGGTGCCGGTTTTAGGGTCTTGCGGGGGGATTCGAGCCACTGCAGCGATATCATGCGCCCTGTAGGTATCAACGACAAGGTCAGTCATCTCCAGCAGCTGTTGCGGGGTGAAAAATCTATTTTCATAAGGGGCAAAAGCGCTGTAGAGCTCTTCAACGTTGATACTTTTTACACCGGTAAATTCGAACGCTTTAACTCGCAGTTTCGGTGCGTTAGGTGCTTCATCAGGTAACTTAAACCGATTTCGATTCACACTTCCCACTGAAGGAAGATAGATGGTTGGGAACTGGCTTTGCGCCTGGTTTAGCGATACACCAGTACTCTCTGCATATGCATGGGGTAGATATAAGCTAAGTGCTATGAGTGTCGTGATTAGATAATGAGTCATTATTTTTGCCAATTTTTATTAAATTACGCATCAAAAATTGGCTTAGAGCATCGATTAGTCATGAATACTAACGCCAAACAGACGCTCAGCGTTTTGATAGGCTATTTGCTTAGCGACCGTTTCTGGCAGTTCACTCAGCCAGTCCCTTGTGTCCAGTGTGTAAAGCGGCATTCTCTGCCATTGATCCAGATTAAATGTATCGGCTCCTAGCGTGAACCGATCCGGATTTTTTAGGAGTGCTGTTTCCCACTCAGGGTTGAATCCGCCCCAGGTAACAATCTCCGGTCGAAAGGATAGATCAGCCGACAGGTTTGGGTATTGTTCAAACAGTGGTGCTAGATCAGCCGGTGCTTCAAAGCCCGCATGAGCCCAAAGCACTTTGGCATCGGGCCACTGTTTGTAGATATTGTGCATCGCCCGACGATCACCATGCAGGTGCAAAACCAAGCTGTACTCCTTGGCTAATTCAACTAACCGTTTTGACACCTTTGTCTGCATCTCATCGCCAAACGCATGAAACTCACCAATCGCATAGTAACGACCCTGTTTTAAGTGAGTTTCTAAATGTTCAATGACAGTCTCATCATGCATCCAGGTTCTCAGATCGCCACTGTTGCGGTAAGGGCGCAGTGCCGGAAGAACAATATCAGGTGCTAAGCCTATTAAACGTTGAGTGTTGTTATCGCCACTGCTAGAGATGAGTGCTTTTTTAATATCGTATTGCCTAAGAAGGGAAACGACTTTTTGATCATCAAATTCACCCTGAGTTTTATCATTATGGTGAATGTGTGTGTCGAAGATAGGAAGTGAGCTAGCCCAACCTTTAAGGCTTA
>CATEEE010000241.1 GCA_949499045.1 Marinobacterium sp. xm-d-530
GACAATAGAGGCCGCGTGCATCCAGTTGTTCTATGGGATCTTCCACACTCATTGAACTATCCTTTCGATCAAGTCGCGCATTGTCGCAAATAGTTTTTAAAAACACCAACGTGTTTCAGGGCGTTTAACCTTTACCCAGACAAATCTGAGCGTTATTCTCAATGTATTACAAGTAGTTAGAGGACAAAACAATGATCAAGGTTTTTATAAACCGTAAGGTTCCGGCCGAACTTGAATCACAATATACGGCCATTGCCAAAGAGACCCTTCAAGCCTCTATGCGATCGCCAGGCTTTATTAAGGGTGAGGTCATGCATGACATCAATGATCCAGAGCATCGTCTAGTCATCGCCACCTACAGCACGCTGGCTGACTGGCAGCACTGGTTTCAATCTCAAGAGCGCCTAGAACTGATGAATAAGCTACGTCCTATGCTAGAGCGTGACGAGCTGATCAAAATTTACGAGCACTGATTAGACGTCTAATTCCAAATAGCAAGTGATCTCTTCACGGTCATGGTAGAGATGCTTGCTGACTAATCGGTAGGATATTCCGTGCTCTTGAAGCATCATCTCCAACTGCTCAATACGATCTGAGACTTCTGCATACCGTTTCTTCATAGGGAGCTTTAAGTTGAAGATCAAACGATCAGCCCAACCATTGATCGCCCACTTTGCCATTAGCTCTATGACACGAATGGGTTTATCAACGACATCACACACCATTAAATCAACCGGCTTGGCGGGCGCAAAGGTGAAGGCGTCCTCTCGTTGGTGATCAACCTGACCGGTCTCCATTAGGTCTCCCTTCATTGGGCCGTTATCAACCGCCGTCACAAACATGCCACGTTTTACCAACTGATAGGTCCAACCACCCGGTGCTGCTCCCAAATCGACCGCTTTCATACCGCGCTGCAGTCGCTCATCCCATGCTTTCTGTGGGATAAAGTAGTGCCAAGCCTCTTCAAGTTTTAATGTCGAGCGGCTCGGCGCATCAGCGGGGAATTTCAGTCGCTTAATGCCCTGCTCCCATTTAGAACTGTTGTTGATCGGACTAACCCCGACCCAAATCTGATTATTCTCGAGCAGAAATATATGCAGACGATAATCAGCTTTCGACTTCCTTGGAAGCAAAAGATCCTGCTGTCGAAGAAAACCGGCCGCTGCACTACCGAGCTTTTTAGCCAAACCATTCAGATTGCGGCCATCGGTGGTATCAGCACTCTCAACCAACAGTTCAGAGGCTTTAGGTAGCTTAGCGACTGATTCACTGATCGGTGTTAAACGGTCTTTCGAAGAGACGCCCTGAAGCATGGGTTCACAGGCGATCCATTGACGCGCAAAGATAAGATCGCGAAAGCGCAACTTGCTCATCAACTGTAAGGCGTCATGGGGTGGATTGATCACAAACTCAATATAACCGGCCAGATCGTCAAATTTTGGATAGCCGTAAACACCAGCCTCCGACGCTTTAACTGAGATTTCACTGGCGGCTTCGCTCTCAAAGCCGCTGCGACAATAGATAATAATGTGATTCAAGGGGGATTCTTCCTAAAACAGAAGCGACAGTTTAACGACTAACCCGTCTTAACACCAAAACAACCTTCAATAAGTCACTCACATGAAAATTGATACATATCAAAAAAGCGTTATTTTTGATGGATCAACAAATTGACCAAAATCGAACAAATAATAAACAGATATAACCTTTAAACCAATGGTAATAAAAAGTTAATCCATTAAATATCAATCAGTTAATCAAGGACCACGACAAATTCACCATTGTAAAATTATCGACAAACATCTTATTAGTTAATACTAATGGATACCTGTAACGCCCTATTTAAGGGCGTTTTGCATTGAAAAATTTTGCCTCATAACTGATAATTCGCAACGGTTTCAAAAACTATCAATTCACTTAGCTTTGATGAGAGCATGAAATGAGCACTGCAACAGCAAACACGACCTACAACTACAAAGTTGTACGCCAGTTCGCCATCATGACGGTAGTCTGGGGCATAGTTGGTATGACAATGGGTGTACTCATTGCCGCACAACTAGTCTGGCCGGCACTTAACTTCGACACTGCATGGTTCTCTTTCGGACGTCTTCGTCCGTTGCACACCAACGCAGTTATCTTCGCCTTTGGCGGATGTGCACTATTTGCAACGTCTTACTACGTTGTACAGCGCACCTGTCAGACGCGTCTAATCTCTGACGGTTTAGCATCGTTCACTTTCTGGGGTTGGCAGGCAGTCATCGTCGCAGCAGCAATTACGCTGCCGATGGGTCTGACATCGACCAAAGAGTACGCTGAACTTGAATGGCCAATCGATATCTTGCTCGCGATCGTATGGATCTCATACGCAATCGTGTTCCTAGGTACCGTTAAGAACCGTAAAACGTCGCACATCTACGTGGGCAACTGGTTCTACATGGCATTTATTATCACTGTTGCAGTGCTTCACATCGTTAACAGCATCGCTATGCCCGTTACACTTTGGAAGTCTTACTCAGTCTACCCAGGCGTTGTCGACGCGATGGTACAGTGGTGGTACGGGCACAACGCAGTAGGCTTCTTCCTGACTGCAGGCTTCCTAGGCATGATGTACTACTTCGTACCTAAGCAAGCAGAGCGTCCAATCTACTCATACCGTCTATCGATCGTTCACTTCTGGGCACTGATCGCGACGTACATGTGGGCAGGTGGTCACCACCTACACTACTCTGCGCTTCCAGACTGGACTCAGTCTGTCGGTATGGTGATGTCTTTGATCCTTCTTGCACCTTCATGGGGCGGTATGATCAACGGTATGATGACGCTATCTGGCGCTTGGCATAAACTTCGCACAGACCCAGTTCTTCGCTTCCTTGTTGTCTCTCTATCGTTCTACGGTATGTCAACATTCGAAGGCCCTATGATGGCAATCAAGACAGTCAACGCACTGTCACACAACACTGACTGGACAATCGGCCACGTACACGCTGGTGCTCTAGGTTGGGTTGCAATGATCTCTATCGGCGCGATTTACCACATGATTCCTAAAGTATTTGGTAAGGCACAGATGTACAGCATCGGCCTAATCAACACTCACTTCTGGTTGGCAACAATCGGTACAGTTCTATACATCTGTGCTATGTGGGTTAACGGTATCCTTCAAGGTCTAATGTGGCGCGCAGTTAACGAAGACGGCACGCTTACTTACAGCTTCGTAGAGGCGCTAGAAGCGAGTCACCCGGGTTACTTTGTACGTTTCCTAGGCGGTGTCTTCTTCGTAACCGGTATGCTTCTAATGGCTTACAACGTATGGCAGACCGTACGTGCAGGCAGCACAGTGGCTAAAGCTGAAAACCCAGATCCAGCAGCAGCTACTGCGTAATTAGTACCGGAGACATTAAGATGATTAAACACGATACTATTGAAAAGAACGTCGGCCTGCTTGCCCTACTGATCATCATCGTGATCAGTGGTGGTGGTTTGGCTGAGATCGTACCTCTGTTCTTCCAGAGCTCTACGACTAAGCCAATCGAAGGTCTTCGCACCTACTCAGCCCTTGAGCTAGAAGGTCGCGATATCTACATCCGTGAAGGCTGTCACGTATGCCACACTCAGATGATCCGTCCTTTCCGTGCGGAAACTGAGCGTTACGGTCACTTCTCGACTGCAAACGAGCACGTTTACGAGCACCCATTCCTATGGGGTTCTAAGCGTACAGGTCCAGACCTAGCTCGTGTCGGCGGTCGTTACTCAGATGACTGGCAGCGTGCTCACCTATACAACCCACGTGACGTTGTACCTGAATCAAAAATGCCATCTTACCCTTGGTTGTTTGAACAGAAACTAACAGGTAAAGATACAGCAGCGAAGATGGAAGTTCTTCGTAAGCTAGGTGTTCCATTTGACGATGCAACAATCGCTTCAGCGCGTGAAAACGTAGAAGGCAAATATGAGATCGATGCTCTAGTTGCTTACCTACAAGCGCTAGGCAAGATGCATACTGTGTACAACAACAAGCGGTAATTAATAGTGAGCTACGACGTCTACGGTCCATACATTCCAGTTGTAATGCTGGTAACGTTTCTGGCCCTGTTCATCTGGGTTTTGAATCCGAAAAACCGCAAACGGTTTGACGATGCAGCCGACCTCCCCTTCCAGGATGAGGATATTGATGAACGCACCAGAAAAACTGACAAAGACGTCGAGTAAGGAGTAGAAAGATGAGTGCTTTTTGGAGCGCATGGATCACAGTCATCACTCTAGCCGTTATTATCGGCTGTACTTGGCTGCTTCTAGCAACGCGCAAAAGTGAAACACACAAAGAAACAACTGAAGCGACTACGGGCCACGAATTCGATGGCATCGAAGAGCTTGATAACCCACTACCACGTTGGTGGTTCCAACTATTCATTGGTACGGTTATCTTCTCTCTTGGTTACCTAGCGCTTTACCCAGGTCTTGGTAACTTCAAAGGCCTACTTGGTTGGACATCAGCTAACCAGTGGGAAGAGGAAGTGGCACACGCAGAAGAGGTCTACAAACCTGTTTTTGCTAAATATGCGTCGCTTTCAATTGAAGAGCTAAACCAACCGGGTAACGAAGCGGGCCTAAAAATGGGTCAGCGTATGTTTGCCAACAACTGTTCAGTTTGTCACGGTACTGGTGGTC
>CATEEE010000242.1 GCA_949499045.1 Marinobacterium sp. xm-d-530
AAAGCTGCTGATCTCGCAATGTACATTGAAGAGATGTCTCTATTTCAAAAGAGTGCAACCATTCGACGTCGAATAGACACACTCGGCTCTATCTGCTTCTTCGCTGGATTCGATAGCCCGACCAAAACGCCAGAAGTTAAGATTGCTCTCAAAAAGATGCATCGCAAAATCGGACGGCAGCAGAAGCAAGCGCACCCACTTACACTAGATCTTCTTGAGCAACTTTTAAAAAAGTGTGACACCAGTTTGTCAGGACATCGCAATGAGCTGTTACTTCGAATCGGTTATGAGACGATGCGACGTTCAACGGAGATCTGCTCATTCTGTTTTGAAGATTTAACAACACTCCCGAACGGCCATTTTGCTGTTAACCTTAGACGCTCCAAAACCGATCAGTTAGGGGATGGCAAACTTATCCCTATAAGCGACCTACTGGCAGCCAGAATAACTAAATGGAAAAGCCGCATTGGTGCGAAAGAAGGACGTATTTTGCGATCAATCCGCAAGGATCAAAAAACACTTGGCGATAAACTTACTCCGGCATCAATCAATATCATCTTGGTTGATCTTCAATACCGTGCAAGAAGAAGAGACCTACCCCACTTAAGTGGCCATTCGTTTCGGGTGGGTGCAGCACTGGATATGCTGAATGCTGGCGTGCCTTTAGAGAAGATTATGTTGCGTGGCGGATGGAGAAAAGAGACAACCACATTAAGGTATCTGCAAAGCTGGGTCGACAATGTGAATCCCGCAGAGCTTCAAATAGAGGAGTGCACACCCGTCTGGGAGGTGACTGTAATGGGCGGATCCAGACTCAATGTAGCTTCAGCATAAGCAATAATGGGTCAGTTGGTGAAACCTTAAAGCCATAATACTTATAAAAGCGCTTTGCGCGTTCGTTCAAGGCATGGACAAGCAAGGCTCTTACACCAGTATTTTGCGAAACATTTATAGCTCGATTTACTGCATCCTGAAGTAGAGAACCACCCAGCTTGATTCCCTGAGCACGACAGTCCACGGCAAGCCTGCCTAGGACCATAACAGGAACCGGATCAGGCATATTCCTTCGGACACCACCGGTAGTGAATTGACGTGATACCGCGCCAGCTGACATCGCGTAATAGCCCCATACACGCCATTCTCTATCAGCTACGACAAACGTTCGACTAGCCCCGTTCACTTGATTAACTAATGCCCGACGCTTTAACCAATCATCAAGTACAAGCTCGCCACAGGCAAAATCAATACAGTTATGATCTGATGTCATTGGTTGCGGAGCGACAAGATCAAGACTCACGATTTGTTCCAGACAGGCTCTAATTCCAGTAAACGTTTCAAACCTTCGTTGGGCTTAGTAGGCTCATTCAGTAAATCAGTGAATTGTTGGAATTTTTCAGCATCTAGGGAAAAGTGAACCTGATCAAGTAAAACAGACTGAGCTCGCTCGCAGGCCGCTTCAAGCATAAAGTCTGACCGATTTTTACCAAGCATGTTGGCAGCATGATCTATAAGATCTCGCTGTTCAGGTAGAGCACGTAGATTGATGGCAGCAGCACGCATAATGCCTCCCTGTAAACACATTAGATATACAAATGGTAATTTTACGTATATCGATTGTCAACACGCCAGCCTTGTCATCACAAGATCAAATCGGTTAATTAAGCGCCGATAACTCAACAGACATCTTCTGCCAACGCCCTAGCAGCTCTAATAAGACGAATGCTCGCTGCTCACCGTCGTATTCGACAAACAATGCCTGAAGGTCTTTAAAGGGGCCTTCGCTAATGGATACTTTGTCATCTTTACGGAACTGCTGTTCGGAATCAGTCTCTCTTAGTTGAGCCCGAATGGCGTTGACTGCAGCCGCTGGTACTATCGCCGGCTCGTTACCAAAACTGATCAACTTTGCCACACCACGTGTTGATCGAATGGGACGCCAGTTGCTCTCTTCTTTAGAGAGGTAGATGAATAAGTAGCCTGGAAACAGGGGTGTCTCTATGTCGGTTCGCTTACCCTTTTTGATCTGCTCGGTTTTGAGCAATGGCAGGTAGGTCTCATAACCCTGCTGTTCTAGTTCTGCTTGAGCCTTAAGCAGTTGGCCAGGTTTGGATTGAATAACGAACCAGTTATACATAATTGTCTACCTAAGCCTCTATCAATCCGAGATGGTCGACAAAAGGCCTGAAATCTTTGTCTGCAAACAACAGCGGTAATCGTTGTTCAATACAAAATGTTGCGATGATTACATCAGCTGTTTTACGAATGGTTATTCCCTTGGTTCGCAAATAACGAAAGTTCTCGGCACTTTTGACAGCTTGTTCCTCGCCCAGCATCTCAAAAACAGTAACATCCTCAAACAGCTGTTTTGCTGTCTTAAAGTCGTTATCGGACTTAAACCCCTGCAATACTTCAGTAAGAATTAAATCACCAACAGCCACTGGTTTAACGCCAAGCAACTCATCTAAACGATCTGTTTGTGGGCGTTCATTGCCACAGAAATAGTCAATCCAAACACTAGAATCAACGACAATCATAATGCCTACTCAGCATCCTTTAGGTCTGCATCCCAATTGAGCTTACCTTTGTACTGCTTAATGTTCTCCTGCCGCTTAAGTCTCACCAAGGTTTTCAAACCCAGCTCAACGGCCTCCTTCTTGGTTTTCAAACCGGTTGAATTAAGGACATCGCGCATTAAATTGTCGTCAATCTCTATGTTAGTTCTCATAATCAACCTCATCTCTATGTGTATATAGTACATCATTTATACACAATGTAGCGTCTATGAATCGATTCTTTACTCGATGAAAGTCAGGATCGCTAAACTGAAGCGCTAATAAAA
Source organism: Marinobacterium sp. xm-d-530 (assembly GCA_949499045.1). Classification (GTDB taxonomy): domain Bacteria; phylum Pseudomonadota; class Gammaproteobacteria; order Pseudomonadales; family Balneatricaceae; genus Marinobacterium_E. Next base: position 2,840 of record CATEEE010000242.1, read on the forward strand.
AGAACGCGCCTTGAGAAAATCCCTCTTCTCGCGGCGCGTAAGATTTGTGGCAACTGCCTGAGATCCCTCTCATCACCTCAATCCTTTGAAGTGTTAGTAATACTCACAGCACTCCGTTGCTGCTCGCATACTGGCTTTTAATCGATAGGCCCGGTAAGAAGGGACTCTAGATCGTCTGCTATAACGACTCTGAGTTTAGGCCTATTAATCTGGGACCTCTCCCATGTGCGCCATTCCGTTGGCGCCTTTAACTGCTTAGTACAGCTAAATCTAAATTAAGGTGCGCTTTGAAAAACTCCTTCTTCTCGCCACGCATCAGATATTAGTCGAAACTTGAGATCCCTCTCTAAACCTCAATCCCTTGAGGTTTATATGTAATGTTTCCTGCCATCCATGGCCGATCACATCACTGGACTTTAAACGACAGACTCAATCGAAGGGACTCATTCCTGTAAAACTGAAGTGCCTGTTAGTAAACACTCCAGAGTCAGAGCCTATCGTTCAGGGATCCCTCCCCGCTGTGCCCATCCTGCGGCACCCTTAACCGTCCTCATAACACGGTTAAATTAATGGTTGATGCGCTTTGAAAAACTCCCTCTTTTCACTGCGCATCAGATATTGGTCGAAACCCGAGATCCCTCTCCAGACCCAACTCCTTTTGAGCCTTCGCATGCAACCGATCATCCTTGATCGATCAACATGTCGATTTCAATCGGTATACCGGAGCGAAGGGGAAGCTCACTAACTAATACACTATGCTGGATGAATTAGTCAGTTGGATAACCGATTCGAGATCTCTCTCGTTACCCCCATTCCGTCGGGGATGTATATAGGTATAGAACAAGATTTAAATTTTTGCGTAATAAAAAATGAAAAAAATTTAAAAAAAGTTCGCATTCTTAGCAAAAACAAAGATCAAAAATAAACCAAAACCCCCGTAGATATTGGATTTCAGGAAGATTTGGGGATTTCAAAAAAAAGTGTCGTTTTTTTCAAAAAAATTTTCACTCTTGATTAGCTAAGTCCCATTATTGGAATAAAAAGCAAAAAAATTACGCACATTTCCAATTCCTCTGCTAAACCTTAATGAGGTATCCACGGAGGGATAGTTATTGTGAATGCATTTGAATCAGCCATATACAGTATTTCGACCTTAGCCAAGCTTAGACATAAAGCTTGCGATACAGAGCAGTTAAGCCACCAATGGCGAACGTCTAAAGCAGAACTGAGTGAAACTGACTTTATAAGAGCGCTCAACACGCTGAGCCTCAAAGCGGAAGCTAAAAAGTGTGAGATTAGCGATTTAAACAATGAATTGATGCCTGTTGCAGCACCGCTGCCTGACGGTCAATACCTAACCCTACTGCGGATTAACCAGAGTGGTAATGGTGGATTCTGCTTAGTTATTAATCCCGGCGAGACGATACCTAGGAAGCTCAATTTGGCAGAGTTTAATAGGCTATGGGATAACAGAATTATATTTATCAAAGATCAAGAACACTCAAACTCTGATCGCCGATTTGATCTGAAATGGTTCATCCCTTCGCTGATAAAGCACAAACGTATTTTTACCGAAGTCATCATAGTTTCCGTATTTCTTCAGCTGTTTGCCTTAGCGACTCCATTCTTCTTTCAAATCGTTATGGACAAAGTGTTGGTGCATAGAGGCTTCACTACTCTCGACATTCTTGCCATCGGTTTTGGCTCATTGCTTATATTTGAACTGGTGATGGGCATCGTTCGCAACTACTTGATGGTCCATACCACTAGCCGAATTGATGTCGAGCTGGGTGCTAAACTCTTTAACCATGTCATGCGTTTGCCTGCAGCCTATTTCGATTCACGCCAAGTAGGGCATACGGTAGCCCGAATTAAAGAGCTGGACACACTGAGGGAGTTCATCACGGGCGGGGCTTTGACGTTAATGATTGACCTGAGTTTTCTTCTTCTCTTCATTGCAATCCTATGGCTATTCAGTCCGACACTGACTTGGATCGTGCTGGGTTCACTTCCATTCTACCTGCTGTTATCAATCCTTATTACACCGACACTGCGCCATCGCTTAAATGAGAGTTTCAAACGCAGTGCCGAAAACCAAGCGTTTCTGGTTGAGTCCATCACAGGAATAGAAACGGTTAAATCGATGGCGCTTGAACCAAGGATGCAACAGCGTTGGGAAAAGCAAATTGCGGAAGCGACCAGCATAAGTTTCAAAGCAAAAAACCTGAGTAATATTGCAACTCAAATTGCCCAGTTTATAAGCAAGTTCACCACGGTGTTAATTATCTGGTTTGGCGCCCTTCTAGTGATGGACAATCAATTAAGCATCGGTGAATTAATTGCGTTTAATATGATTGCTGGGCGAGTCAGCGCTCCCATATTAAAGCTGGTGCAACTCTGGCAAGACGTACAACAAGCCGGCATATCCCTTAAACGTCTCGGGGACTTACTCAACACACCGTCTGAAGCGCACTTCCAAGCAAGCCAAGCATCACTTCCAAGCTTACAAGGTTCGATTACTTTTCAGCATGTAAGCTTTCGCTACAGCCCTAACAGCCCATCGGTTCTGAATAGAATCAACCTTGTGATTCATGCCGGCGAATCGATCGGTATTGTCGGCACTTCAGGATCGGGCAAAAGCACATTGACCAAGTTGATTCAACGCACCTACCTTCCCAATCAGGGTAAGGTGCTCGTCGATGGCATCGATTTGGCTCAGGTTAATACCGACTGGCTAAGATCTAATATTAGCGTGGTTCCGCAAGAGAGCTTTTTATTCAATAAAAGCGTGCGCGACAACATTGCCATTCGCACACCCGGTGAATCAATGGAAAACATTGTCAAAGCCGCCAAACTGGCCGGTGCACACGAATTCATAACTGAACTCCCTGCAGCTTATGACACGATCGTTGGTGAACGTGGCAGTAACTTGTCGGGTGGTCAGCGCCAGCGCATCGCCATTGCACGAGCACTTATCAATAACCCAAAGATACTGATTTTTGACGAGGCCACCAGTGCACTCGATTACGTGTCTGAAGAAAAAATCCGTCAACAGATGAGCCGAATCTGTAAAGGGCGCACCGTCATCACGGTCGCTCATCGCCTCAACACAGTAAGACACTGTGATCGCATTCTTGTGCTTGAACAGGGTGAGCTAGCCGAATCTGGAACCCATCAAGAGCTGATGAATGTAAACGGGCGATACGCTGCAATGATTCGCCTTCAATCGGCCGATCAGTTAACACAGACTCAGGAGGCAATCGCATGAAACGGACGTCAAACGAACTCCACGAGTTTTTACCTGGTGCACTGCTGATTCAAGAGCGACCTCCCAGAAAGTGGCCGAGAGTAACTGCTTATTTAATAACCCTGCTGATGATGTCTGGGCTCACATGGGCCTCTATTGGAGAGGTCGATATCGTGGCAAGGGCGGCTGAAAAAGTCATTCCCACGGGGCAAACAAAGATTGTCCAACCGACTATTACAGGGAAAATCGATGCCATCAACGTCACTAATGGTGATGAGGTTCATGCCGGTGAGATCTTGATTGAGCTGGATGCCACTGAGCCATTCAACCAACTCCAGCTAATAATAGAACAGCTGGAGTTTAAGCAACACGAGATGGAACGAACCCGCAACTTTGCTGACTATTTAGACAAGGGAGACTTAAAACAGCTCTCATCATCTAACCCTCAACAAGCTCTGTTTTCAGAGCAGATAGAGAGTTATACCCAAACACTCGAACAGCTAAACGCGCAACTACGCAGTACACAGTTGAACCATGCGCAGGCACACATACAACTGCATTCAGTCTCACAACTCTACCCAATCATTGAGGAAGAAACAGAAGCGATTGATACATTGGTTAAAAAAGGTGCCGCTTCTAAAAGCGCTCTTCTTACTCAACAACAACGCCTTATTGAAGTGAAAGGGAGCGTCGATACGTTAACACTGGATGTCGATTCAACCCTAAGTCAGACCGTTTCAATTCAAAAACAGATTCAAGCTTTTAAAGCAGAGAGCAAAGCACAAACGCTGAATGATCTACTTCGACTGCAAGAAGAGGCGAACGCTCTAAAAAGCGACATGACCCAAATAGAGTGGTTGATTGAGCAACATAATATTCGCGCACCGATTAACGGAATTGTCAGTGATTTAAGTGCTTTCACGGTAGGCGCTGTCGCCGAAAGAGCCGAGGCCTTGCTGAATCTTGTGCCACTGAATCAATCCTTAAGGGTAGAAGCTTGGCTGCAAAACAGCGATGTGGGTTTTATTCAAACTGGCCAACGCGCCGAAGTTAAGGTAGATGCTTTTTCGTTCACTAAATACGGCGTGATTGATGCCGAAATCATTCACCTTGGCGCCGATGCCCAACAGAACGAACAGGGACTTTTAGTCTTTCCCGCCGAACTCAAACTCTTCACAGAAACTCTAGAAGTGGATGGCGAAACTC
>CATEEE010000243.1 GCA_949499045.1 Marinobacterium sp. xm-d-530
GAATATTGGCGTCACGATAGAGTGCTTTAAGAATCTCAACGCGCTGCTGCAAACCGACCGGCAGATGTGAAATCACTGCATCCAAATCGACATTCAGACCATACCTGTCTGAGATCTCTTGCAGTTTTTTGCGTGCCTTAGCGAGTGATCGAGTTAACGACCAGCCACCTTCAGCGCCCAACACAATATTCTCTAGCACCGTGAAATTGTCCACCAACATAAAGTGTTGATGGACCATACCAATCCCCAGTTCAATAGCGCGCTTGGAATCACTGATGCTGACCACTTTGCCATCTACATAGATAGAACCACTATCGGCCTCGTAAAACCCATAGAGGATGCTCATCAGTGTCGACTTTCCAGCGCCGTTCTCACCAACGATGGCGTGAATCTCACCTTTAACGACATTTAGATCAACGTCAACATTGGCCTTGACCGCACCAAAGTGTTTATTAATCTTCGCTAACTGAATTGAATAAGAAACAGGATCCCGATTGGGATCCTGTATAGGATGTGTCACCACTAAAATAGACCTCTATCTTAGTCGAGTGCTGGACAGCTGTTATCACTCATGTAGTCGTGAACTTTGATTTCACCGGCGATGATCGCTTTTTTCGCAGCTTCAACCGCTGATTTCATCTCGGCAGTGATCAGAGCTTCGTTGTGCTCATCAAGCGCCCAATCGACACCGCCCTGCGCTAGACCAAGCGCCTGGAAACCCGCTTGCCAAGCGCCATCTTGCATCGCTTTAAGTGAGTTGTAAGCCGCTACATCAACACGCTTAACCATAGAGGTTAGCATCGTGCCTGGCTGAAGGTAGTTCTGGTTAGAGTCGACACCTATCGCGTATTTGCCCGAGTCAGCCGCTGCTTGGTAGACACCGACACCGGTTCCACCCGCTGCTGCGTAGACAACATCAGAGCCGCGGTCGAACTGACTGACTGCCAACTCAGCTCCTTTCGCTGGGTCATTCCAAGCGCTTGGTGTCGAACCCGTCATGTTACGGATCACGTTGATATCTTTATTGACGTACTGAGCACCCTGAGCATAGCCACACTCAAACTTACGAATCAGTGGGATGTCCATGCCACCCACAAAGCTGACGGTGCCTGTCTCAGATTTCATCGCTGCAAGCATACCAACTAGGAATGAACCTTCGTGCTCGTTGAAAACAACTGACTGAACATTTGGCTTATCAACCACCATGTCGATTAGAGTGATACGTGCATCTGGGAACTCACCGGCCACTTTATCAACGGCTGCAGCTTGTGCGAAACCTACGCTGATGATTGGATTAGCGCCACGCTGTGCAAAACGACGTATCGCCTGTTCACGTTGTGATGCGTTGGTGACCTCGAACTCACGGTAGTTAACACCGCTCTCCTCTTTAAAGCGCTCCATACCGTTGTAAACAGATTGGTTAAACGATTTATCGAATTTACCACCCATATCAAACACAACAGCTGGATTTAGGTCTGCTGCTTGAGCCGATGCTGAAGCTACCGCTACTGAAAGAGCGAGCGTTTTCAAAACTACACGTTTCATTATTGGTGTTCCTTACTTAATGATCGAAGTTTAAATGGCCAAAATAAAATTGGACTGTTTAGTCAACCTTATCCCTAAACAGATAGGCAAACAAGTCTATTTTTAGGCAAAAAAAATCCCAGCAATAGCTGGGATTTTCGCAGTATGAAACGCGTTAAACGCTGAGCACTTTCTCACCGCGAGCAATACCGGATACGCCTGAACGAACCACTTCAAGAATGGATGCTGTCCCTAAGGCTGCAATGAAGGCATCCAGCTTAGCCGAATCACCAATCAACTGAACAGTATAGGTGTTTGGCGTCACATCGATGATGTGGCCACGGAAGATATCCGCCGTACGCTTAATCTCTGCACGCATCTGACCGTTTGCTTTCAGCTTGATCATCATAACTTCACGTTCGATGTGCTCGCCTTCCGATAGGTCAACAACCTTCACGACATCGATCAGTTTGTTCAACTGTTTAGTGATCTGCTCTACCACACGGTCATTACCGATGGTTGTCACCGTCAAACGAGACAGTGTTGGATCTTCAGTTGGCGCTACCGTGAGCGATTCAATGTTGTAGTTGCGCTGTGAGAAAAGGCCAACCACACGTGACAGTGCACCCGGTTCGTTCTCTAAGAGAACTGAAATGATATGACGCATCGTTTAAGTCCTCTCCGTTTTGTTCAACCACATGTCACGCATAGCACCGCGTGGAACCTGCATTGGGTAGACGTGCTCCATTGGATCTACATAGATATCCATGAAGACTAGACGATCTTTCATTGCGAACGCTTCACGCATTGCGCCTTCTAGATCTTCGTAACGCTCCACCTTCATACCAACGTGACCGTAGGATTCAGCCAGCTTAATAAAGTCTGGCAGCGACTGCATGTAAGATTGCGAGTGACGTGACTCGTAGTTCATATCTTGCCACTGGCGAACCATACCCAAAGACTGGTTGTTAAGGTTGATGATCTTAACTGGCAAATCGTACTGTTTACAGGTCGATAGCTCTTGAATGTTCATCTGAATAGAGCCTTCACCTGTGACACAAGCAACATCAGCTTCTGGGAAGTTCAACTTTACGCCCATTGCAGCTGGCAGACCAAAGCCCATAGTCCCTAAACCACCCGAGTTAATCCAACGGTTTGGCTTGTTGAACTTATAGTATTGAGCTGCAAACATCTGGTGCTGACCAACGTCTGAACAGACGAATGCATCACCGTTTGTTACTTTAGAGAGCATCTCGATAACCTGCTGAGGCTTCATCTTATCGCCTAGATCAAAGCGGCCACCGTGACGTTGACGCCACTCATCGATCTGTTTCCACCAGCTCGAGATCGCTTCAGCATCTGGCTTAGCCTTGGCTTCAGCCACCAACTCAAGCATCTCTTTAAGTACCGCCTTAGCAGGACCCACAATCGGCACATCCACATCGATCGTTTTAGAGATAGAAGCAGGGTCGATATCGATGTGAGCGATACGAGCCGTTGGACAGAACTTGTCCGTGCCGTTCGTTACACGGTCATCGAATCGTGCACCCACTGCAAGAATAAAGTCTGAGTGGTGCATCGCCATGTTGGCTTCGTAACTACCGTGCATACCCAGCATACCCAATGACTGGCGATCGGTACCTGGGTAAGCGCCAAGGCCCATTAGGGTATTAGTAACCGGGTAGTTAAGCTCTTGCGCCAACTTAATCAGCTCTTCGCTTGCATCACCCATGATGACACCACCGCCGGTGTAGATCACGGGGCGCTTAGCCGCTAGCAACATATCAACGGCTTTCTTAATCTGACCACTGTGGCCACGGCTGATAGGGCCGTAAGAGCGCATTTTTACGTTCGCTGGGTAGTCGTATGGGTAACGCTCAGTTGGCGCTGTCATATCTTTAGGGATATCGACAACCACTGGACCTGGACGGCCGCTCTGCGCAATGTGGAAAGCCTTCTTGATGATCGAAGGGATATCCTCTGGACGCTGCACGCTGAAGCTATGTTTAACAATCGGACGAGAGATTCCAAGCATGTCGGTCTCTTGGAATGCGTCCTCACCGATCAGGTAGCTCATAACCTGACCTGTGATCACGACCATTGGAATCGAGTCCATGTAAGCCGTTGCGATACCAGTGACCGCATTCGTAGCACCTGGGCCAGATGTTACTAACGCAACACCTGCTTTATTGGTTGCACGAGCGTAGGCATCCGCCATGTGTGTTGCCGCCTGTTCGTGACGAACAAGAATGTGCTCAACTTCATCCTGTTGGAAGATCGCATCGTAAACGTGTAGCAATGCGCCACCAGGATAGCCGTAGATGTACTTAACGCCTTCATCACGAAGCGCGCGCACGACCATTTCCGCACCTGAAAGTAGTTCCACTTTTTTACCCTCAATATTGTGTTGTCTATTCAACACTCTGTCTTTGTCTGATTCATGAATGAGTGGGTGCAGCGCCAGCGGGATTGTCCGCCAAAACGTCATCAATACGGGTGTGCGCTAACACAAATTAACACTCGATACTGCTGTAACAAGGATCTCTTTAACAGCAGCGTTAGACCTGAGCTGGGTAATGCTTAGTAAGCCTTTAAATGCCTGCTACACGCGGGGTTATTTGCATATAACAGTTATGAATTAAATTTTCGCACTGCAGCGCAGTAACTTCAACCGTCGTAGCGGCTAAATTGTTTAAAAAAAGAGCAACTTTTTCAACGATTTCGACAATTTCACAAAATTCCGCCCTCCTGCTAGCGCGGCGTCATTGTGCGGGTTATAGTTCAACAAGGTCATAGGGAGAAAAACAATGGTTTCGATTTCCGATGTAAAACAGAAAGATCGTGTTATTGAAGAGCTGGTTCGATTCACTCGAAAGGTGCTGATGGAGCCCGAGATTTGCTCCACCGCCAAAGAGATTGCGCGCAAGCATATGGGTCAAGATAATGCGGTTCAGCTAATTGCTGATGAGCTCAATGATACTACCAGCGTTCACATTGGTTTGGAGCGCAGTGAAGCCGACGAGCTCTTTATAGAGCTGCTGATTGATGTGGTAAAGGATGAGCAAGCGCTCTACTAACTCATCCCCTTTCTAAACTTAGACCTCAAGGCGCCTGTTTAAGCCAACGAAGCGTCGTATCTGGCGCTTTAGTGCTCAGTTGAGCCAACACACCCGGCAACAACTCATTCAATTGCTGATCAAATTGCCAAGGCGGATTGATCAGCAGCATCCCAGATCCGAACATACCTCGCTCTTGGGGTTCTGCCACGATAAACTGTGAATCCAACACCCCAACATCCGGTAGCTGTCGAACCATCGCTTTCAGCATATTCTCGTGACGGTTAGCTGCCAGCAGTGGATACCAGACAGCGATTTGACCATTGGGCCAGCGTTTCATCGCTTCCCCGACAAAACTCGCCACCTGTTGATACTCCTCTTTCACCTCATATGCGGGATCGATCAATAGAAGCCCCCGATTTGGTTTAGGGGGTAGCAGTGATATGACTCCCTCATACCCATCTCGGTGGTGCACCCCGACATTGGCAAACAGGCGCATGTTGCGCTTTAACTCTTTAGCCTCTTGCGGGTGCAGTTCCATGAGGTGAATCTGATCCATCTCACGTGCATTTAGGGCCGTCAGTGTAGGTGATCCCGGGTAGCGTAGAAGCTGATCTGATTGGGACACTTCGGCGATGGCTGATAGGTATTGCTGCACAACTTCAGGCTGTTTTTGACCCCAAAGTTTGGCCACACCCTGACGAAACTCGCCGGTTTTCTGCGCCTGTTCTGACGAGAGGTCATAGAGTCCACGACCTGAGTGTGTCTCTAAATAGCTCCAGGGTTTTGCCTTTTTGTTGAGCGCATTCAGCAGGAGTTGCAGAGTGAGATGTTTGTGAACATCGGCAAAGTTTCCGGCATGGAAGCCGTGTTGATAGCTAAGCAAGGGGGTGCCTCAAAATTTAGTGGAAGCGCAATGATAGCGGTTTGACCAACGCTTTCACAATAACGGGATCTGACTGAGGGCCAGACCCCGTTTTAGCAAACTAGCGAAAAGTAAATTCACCGTCCGCTACATCGACTGCGATCTCAGCTCCGGGCATAAAGTCCCCTGCCAATAGACGTTGCGCCAATGGGTTTTCGATCCACTGTTGAATCGCACGTTTTAGTGGCCTTGCCCCATAAATGGGTTCAAAACCAACTTCCACCAGCTTATCCATGGCCGTTGGTGTCAGCGTGAGTCCCAGCTCATGCTCAGCAAGACGTCTGCGCAGACGTTCCAACTGAATGGTTGCAATGCCTGCCACCTGCTCTTTACGCAGGCTGTGGAATACCACTACTTCGTCGATACGGTTGATCACTTCTGGTCTAAAGTGGCTACCCACCACCTCCATGACCGCACCTTTCATATGCTCATAGTCCTGATCATCGCTGTAACCAGCGATCAGATCTGACCCTAGGTTGGAGGTCATCACCACAATGGTATTGCGGAAATCGACTGTGCGCCCCTGACCATCAGTCAACCGACCATCTTCTAGAACCTGTAACAGGATGTTGAAGACATCTGGATGCGCTTTTTCAACCTCATCCAAGAGCAGGACCGAATAGGGTTTACGACGCACCGCTTCGGTTAAATATCCACCCTCTTCATAACCTACATAGCCTGGAGGTGCACCGATCAATCGAGCCACCGAGTGCTTCTCCATAAACTCTGACATGTCGATGCGCACCATCGCCTCTTCGGTATCAAACAGATAGTTGGCTAACGCCTTACACAGCTCCGTTTTACCCACACCGGTAGGGCCCAAAAATAGGAAGCTACCGTTAGGGCGGTTAGGATCAGCCAGACCCGCTCTTGAGCGGCGCACTGCATTAGAGACCGCTTCAACGGCCTCACCCTGTCCGACGACACGCTTGTGCAGCTCTTGCTCCATGCGCAGTAGTTTCTCTCGTTCGCCTTCCAGCATTTTATTAACGGGAATACCGGTCCAGCGTGAGACCACCTCAGCCACCTCCTCTTCGGTGACCTTATTACGCAACAGTTCAGTTTTAGCCTCGGATTCATCGTCGCTATCGGCCGCTTGCAACTGTGCCTCTAACTCTGGAATCTTGCCGTATTGAATCTCTGACATTTTCGCCAGATCGCCTGCACGACGTGCCTGTTCCATCTCGATACGGGCCTGGTCTAACTGCTCTTTAATCTGCTGAGAGCCTTGCAGTACCGCTTTATCTGCCTTCCAAATCTCTTCTAGATCCGAGTACTCTTTCTCTAGAGAACTGATTGTTTCCTCAAGCTCTTCTAAACGTTTTTTAGCGGCTGAATCCTTCTCTTTTTTCAGCGCTTCTCGCTCCATTTTCAGCTGAATCAAGCGACGCTCTAGACGGTCCATCTCTTCTGGTTTGGAGTCCATCTCCATGCGGATACGTGATGCAGCCTCATCGATAAGATCGATCGCTTTATCAGGCAGTTGACGATCGGTAATGTAACGCTGACTCAGTTTTGCAGACGCGATGATTGCTGAGTCAGTGATGTCGACGCCATGGTGTACTTCGTAGCGCTCTTTAAGACCACGTAGAATCGCAATCGTATCCTCTTCACTGGGCTCATCAACAATCACCTTCTGGAAACGACGCTCTAGCGCTGCGTCTTTCTCTACATACTGACGATACTCATCCAGAGTAGTAGCACCCACACAGTGCAACTCACCACGCGCCAACGCGGGTTTCAGCATGTTACCGGCATCCATCGCGCCCTCGCCCTTACCGGCGCCAACCATGGTATGAAGCTCATCGATAAACAGAATGATTTGACCTTCCTGTTTAGAGAGCTCATTAAGGACCGCCTTTAATCGCTCCTCGAATTCACCGCGGAATTTTGCGCCAGCAATCAAGGCTCCCATATCAAGCGACAGTACTCGTTTATGTTTCAACCCTTCTGGCACTTCGCCATTGATGATGCGTTGCGCCAGACCTTCAACGATAGCGGTTTTACCCACGCCCGGTTCACCAATCAGTACTGGGTTATTTTTTGTGCGACGCTGGAGCACTTGAATGGTGCGACGAATCTCATCATCACGCCCAATCACAGGGTCAAGCTTGCCGCTCTCGGCCCGCTCTGTTAAATCGACACAGTATTTATCCAGAGCTTGACGGCTCTCCTCTGCGTTAGGATCCATGACAGCCTCGCCTCCCCTTACCGCGTTAATCGCTTCAACCAGTTTCTCTTGTGTTAGACCAGCAGCCTGCAAGACCTTGCCGGCGTCACCTTTATCACTCAGCATCGCCAGTATGACGAGCTCACTCGCCACGAACTGATCGCCTCGTTGCTGTGCCAGTTTGTCGGTTAGATTAAATAGGCGGGCCATATCTTGAGATAAGCGAATATCACCATCGGGCGAACTGACCACAGGCAATCGCTCAAGCGCCTCTCCCACTTTACGAGTTAACAGTGATAGTTCCGCACCAGCCTGTTTAATTAGGGGACGAATCGAACCACCACGTTGATCGATCAACGCAGCGAGCAGGTGGATAGGTTCAATCTGATTATGATCCTTACCGACTGCCAATGACTGAGCATCTGACAGTGCTTCCTGTAATTTTGAAGTAAATTTATCTGGGCGCATCTTAGCCTCCACTGATAGCGACCTCCCGAAGCAAGGCCTATGAATGTTTCTATCTTTTATGTGCGGGGTAAGTCTGACTATTTCAAGGGTATTAATAAAACTTTTACGACATTATTTTAACTATTTAACACTTATCTATTTTACACGCGGTAACTCCAACCAACTGGTGGTGTAACGTGGAGAGAGCATTTCACGCTTCATATCCCAGGGGTTTCGGTCGATGCGTCGGGCAAACTGCACAAGACCTGTTTTATAGTTAATCTGATCCAAGGTCGTCATCAACGCTTCACTTCGGCTATCTCCTTCCGCACAAAATAGCGTCTGCTGCTGAAGCTTTGGATCGTAAAAATCACTCAACATC
>CATEEE010000244.1 GCA_949499045.1 Marinobacterium sp. xm-d-530
CAGGTGAAAACAGCCTTATCGGCTATGCACTGAATGTTGGTAAAGATGACAGTGATATTGGCACTGATGGAACCTACGTCAAATCCGATAACTACAGTTTGTCTGTTTACTCAGGCTTTGAAACCTCTAATGAGCTACCTGTAGAGTTGGCAATGGGTGTTGGTCGGATGGATATGCGAATGAAGCGTATTGATGGATCACAGACGCTATCAGGCAACCGTATAGCCGAGATGGTCTTTGGTACTGCCAAGATTCGTAAAGCTACAGTAACCGTGGATAACGTCTCTGTATCACCTTACGCCATGTTAGAAGCCGCTTACATCCGTTTGAATCAGTACACTGAGACTGGTGGTACTCTGGCACTTCACTTCGATAAACAGAATGTACGTCGTGCCTTAACTTCGGTAGGTGTTGATGTGGATTGGCAGCTGAAGATGGACGAAGGCACGCTGCATCCGTTCACTAACTTGCAATACACCCTGGACCTGTCGGACAAGACTGATGCTGATATGAACTATGTAGGTGACTCTACAATCTACAGCATGTCTTTGAAGCGCACAGCAGACCGTCACTGGGGTGCTGGTGTTGGTTTAGATTATATCCACACGGAGTCAGGCATGACTTCAATGATTATGTATCAACGAGATGAAGCTGTTGGTGCTGGTCATAGTGATAGCATTCAGATTAAGTTCTCTATGCCGTTTTAACTGTCATTATCGTCTAGAATATACAAAGCCGTAGTGTAACAGCTACGCCTTTTTTATTTTCTAAATTCACCTAACTTGTATCTGACAAGCAGCATACACAATAGAAGAGGTGTATTCCCCACCCCCGCCCCCTACGGAGACCCACCCCAGTTTCTGAGGGGAATTAGGTTTCTACGATTCTCTTGATGGTTAAACGGCTAACCCCATACTTGTGACTCAACTTGCTCTTGAATATCTAAAATTATTCAAACAAATACCGCAGTATCCCACCCCTAATCAATGCCATCTTTATGCAGCTTTTATGCAATGACTGCATAAACGAGACAAATCTTTACTAGCCAACAACAAAGTCAGTTATGTTAAACTATTGATTCAGTTGAATTAGTTCATGTGCCCCTGTAGCTCAGCTGGATAGAGCAACCCCCTCCTAAGGGGTAGGTCGGACGTTCGAATCGTCTCTGGGGTGCCAATCTCCTAATACTCATTTCACAATAAAAAATTAAATTATTTTTCCTTCTCAATTTGACAGATCCCAGACCCTAAACTATATCTTAAGTCATAAGACATTAATGACCCGAAGGACAGTTATACTGATGAGCTCTTTAGACAATAGCCGATATCTTGATCGGACCGAAGCCGCTAAGATTTTATGCGTGGATGATGAAGAGTCCGTCGTTAACTCTCTTCGAAGGGTGCTACGATCTAGCCACTACGAAGTCATCGGCTTCACATCGGCACCGGAAGCACTAAAGTACCTTGAGTCCAATGAGGTTGATCTAATCGTGTCTGACATGAGAATGCCAGAGATGAGAGGGGATGAGTTCCTGGCTAAAACTATGTCAATCACACCCAATACGGTACGCATTCTGCTGACCGGATATTCAGATTTTGATATGACGGTGAGTGCCATAAACGAAGGCAGGATTCACCGATACATGTCAAAGCCTTGGGATAATAGTGAGCTGTTAGCGATTATCAATGAAGAGCTTGTTCAGAAACAGCGTGATGATGAGAAACGCAATTACGATGAGCTAGTAAAAAGCCTAACTGCAACTGATCCTCTAACAGGTCTACTCAATAGAACCGCACTGATGGAACAGGTAGAAGCTCAAGCGATTGTTGGCACGGCCTTGCCGGGAGTTGCACCCTCCTACCTAATCCTTCTAGACGTCGATAATTTTAGCTCTATTGTTGAGTCCGTCGGCCCGCAAACCAGTGAGGACGTTTTGAAATTAGTCGGCAGACTTCTAAGTTTTAATCTTCGTTCCGGCGATATCATTGCTCGTACTGAGGATGATGAGTTTGGCATTATGTTGAATCAGTATGCTCCCGAGGACTGCATTACCGGCATTATGGAAAGGGTTAGGACGAAACTGGCTTCACGTACCTATCTGGTCCGAAACCAGAAAGTCGACATACAAATTACTTTGGCAGCCAAGGCTATCGATATCGGCGACGATCCTGAAGAGCTCTATAACGCAGCGAAAAAAGCACTTAAATTTGCAAAGTCTGAAGGGAAAAATCGCTCAGAAATCGCTGATTAAACGCCCAATCAAAAAGCCCGCTAATAAACATTAGCGGGCTTTTTTGTGGGTATCAGTATGACAAGCCCTTAGACCTTTTCGGCCCTAACCGGAGCTCCAACCAACTTATTAATTACTTCGACCAACTCATGGTTATCAAACGGCTTATTCAGAATCGCATCGGCTCCCAAATCGATCGCCTTTTGGAGGGCTTCACCACCTAATGCTGAAATAACCAATATTTTGGTTGAGGCTATTTCCGGTGTTTCGCGGACAAAACTCAGGACATCATAACCACTTAAACCCGGCATACTGAGATCCAAGGTCACCAGAATCGGACGATCTTTCATCAATTTTGTGCCCGCCTGAAAGCCATCTGCAGCCACTTCAGCGACTAAACCATGCTTACGCAGCACACGCTGCAATGCACGAGCGATGGCAGGCTCA
Organism: Marinobacterium sp. xm-d-530; assembly: GCA_949499045.1. GTDB lineage: Bacteria > Pseudomonadota > Gammaproteobacteria > Pseudomonadales > Balneatricaceae > Marinobacterium_E. Next base: position 2,678 of record CATEEE010000244.1, read on the forward strand.
TCATCTACAACAAGCACTTTGCGGCTATCTTCCTGTAGCTCAGCCGGAATGGGTATCTCATGTTCAACTAGAAAGGCTAAAAAGTCCTCTACGCGAACCCTATTATTACCACGACCTGGAAGCTTAAAACCTTTTAAAGCCCCTCGTTCAATCCAACGAATGACTGTTCGCAAATTAACGTCACAAAGCTTTGCGATTTCACCTGTACTGAGCGTCTTCATTCTTCAATTCCTAAAGCGCAGATACTGCCTTAATACTGCGGGTCAATTTTGTTTCTATATACACAGCATAGACGATAAAAAATAAAACGAAGTCACTTTTGTAAAAAAAGTTAAAGAATATTCAAAACTCACAATTGTCAGGTAACAAAAAAGCGCCCTAAGGCGCTTTTTATATAGGCTAATTAACGATTAACCAACAAACTTGATCATGACACCTGCAGCAACCGCAGAGCCAATCACACCCGCTACGTTAGGGCCCATGGCATGCATCAACAAGAAGTTTTGAGGGTTAGCCTCTAAACCGATCTTATTGGAGACACGTGCCGCCATAGGAACAGCCGAGACACCCGCTGAACCAATGAGTGGGTTGATTGCGTTACCGCCCTCAAGCTTATTCATAAGCTTAGCCATCAATACACCTGCTGCTGTACCGATACCAAAAGCAACGATACCAAGAAGCAAAATACCCAGCGTATTCAAGTCCAGGAACTTATCGGCACTCAACTTAGAGCCAACCGATAGACCAAGGAAAATCGTCACGATGTTAATTAGAGCATTCTGCGCGGTATCACTGAGACGATCTACTACACCACATTCACGCATCAGGTTACCGAAACAGAACATACCCAATAGTGGCGCTGCATCAGGAAGCAACAGAGCGACCAGAATCAACAACGCAATTGGGAACATAATCTTCTCAGTCTTAGAGACGTGACGGAGCTGGTGCATCGCAATCTTACGTTCTGATTCAGTTGTCAAAGCACGCATAATTGGCGGTTGAATCATTGGCACTAGAGCCATGTATGAGTATGCCGCTACGGCGATCGCGCCCAATAATTGAGGAGCAAGCATGCTGGCAACATAGATGGC
>CATEEE010000245.1 GCA_949499045.1 Marinobacterium sp. xm-d-530
GTCGCAATTCCGGTTGAGTACTTGTCTATGTCACCGTTTTTGATAACAATTCTGGTTCTTGTAATTATTTCGGCAAAAGGGAATCACGGGGCACCCGCCTCCCTTGGCCGCCTGTTCCACGCCTCAAACTGAGGTTAAAAAAACTCACTAGGGAGACCCTATGAAACTTAAATCAATCCTTACTACTGCGGCTGCGGCGATTACGCTTAGCTCTGCAGCTATCGCAGCCGACGTTAAAGTTGGTTTTGTCTACGTTGGCCCAGTGGGTGACGGTGGTTGGACTTACGAGCACGACCAAGGCCGCCTAGCGGTAGAGAAACACTTTGGTGATCGCGTTGAAACGATCTACCAAGAGAGCGTTCCAGAAGGTGCAGACTCTGAGCGTGTTATGACTCAGATGGCGCTTCAAGGTGCAGATCTGATCTTCACTACCTCTTTCGGCTACATGGATCCAACAATCAATGTTGCTAAGAAATTCCCTAAAGTGAAGTTCGAGCACGCAACGGGCTACAAGCAGGCAGATAACGTTTCTGTCTACTCTGCTCGCTTCTATGAAGGTCGTGCCGTACAGGGTCACATCGCGGGTAAAATGACTAAAACCAATAAAGTTGGTTACATCGGTTCATTCCCAATCCCAGAAGTAATCCGTGGCATTAACTCAGCGTACATCCACGCTAAGAAAGCGAACCCAAATGTCGAGTTCAACATTGTGTGGGCTTACACTTGGTTTGATCCAGCGAAAGAAGCTGATGCTGCTAAAGCCCTAATCGAGCAAGGTGCTGACGTTATTCTTCAGCACACTGACTCAACAGCACCACAGGCTGCTGCACAAGAAGCTGGCAATGTAATCACATTCGGTCAGGCATCTGACATGGCTGAATACGGTCCAATGCCGCGTGTATCGTCTATCATCGATAACTGGGCGCCATACTACATCGCACGTACTCAAGCGGTTCTAGACGGCACTTGGGAATCAGTAAGCACTTGGGACGGCATCGGCGCTGGCATGGTTGGCATCGGTGAGATCTCTTCTGCAGTCCCTGCAGACGTGAAAGCGGAAGCAATCGCGCTACGTGATGCACTGGCATCTGGCGAATACCACGCGTTCACTGGCCCAATCAACAAGCAAGACGGTTCTGCTTGGTTGGCTGAAGGTGAAACTGCGGATGATGGCACTCTTGCAGGCATGAACTTCTACGTAGAAGGCCTAAAAGGTTCTATCCCACAATAAGCTGAAAACGCTTTGAAAGAGCCCTGGTAACTGAGTTGCCGGGGCTTTTTTTATGGCTGTTTACCCAAACAAAAAAGGCCACCTAACGGTAGCCATTTTAGTTTGGTGGGCCTAGCTCCCTCGAATTAATAGGATAATTACTTGTTTATTATTGAATTTTTAATACACAAGTACTTAAAAAGCCCCCAAAAAGGCCCCCTAACAATTTAGGCTTAATCTATAAATTAATTTACTCGTATGCCCCAGAAAAATAATTGAGAAGGATACTGAACTGCTAAAAATACAACGTTCTTTAGTTTTTCCCACTACGGCGAAAGAACTAATACTTTCCGTTATAGCATGGCGCTTTTTCCAAAAAAAACTCATGTGGCGAGTAATCGTAATCTTGATAAAAAATGAGCAATCCACTGTTTGTGAGATCAAGATTGTCTGCTAAATCAGCAAACCATTTCACAAAGTCTGGGTTCGACCTTCTCGCTTCACCTAGACTTTTGCGGTATTGGTTTTCAAACTTGTCACTAAGCTCTGAAACTGTCAAATCACCATTTGACCAGTTTGTATCAGTATTTTCTCGATCTAAACTCCCTGAAGCTAGGTAAGTTCTGTTAGGCCAGCCATGATCACCTATCACCCCTATCTCGTAGCGCCAATTCATTCCACTTGGAGACAAACCGCTGTACAAGTATAGAGACTCATATCCCTTTGAGTGAAGATCGATGATCATTTTAATGATTTTGGTAGGGAATATATCTGTCATAGACATTCTCCATAAAAAATATATTAAGATATTATATGTGATCATCATAATGATGATCATGCCATCACTGAACTTTTAGTCACAGGCAATGTGATTTTTATTGATACGTACTATGAAATAGAGTTTCATCTGAGCCACTATTCTTAAGTCGATCCAGTGGCCACCATCTTGAACATTTTGAGTTATAAATATCCATTTAATAGAGATTTTCAAACAGTAGGATTCGCAAAGGTGTGAAAATTGAAAAGTAAGTTTTTTATTATCTTTATTAATTTCTTAATGGCTAGGGAGTGCGATAAAATCAATACCTCCCCGCTACAAGCAAAAAGAAAGATCGGAACTTAATTTCGACTTCTAGGGGCATAGCGAACATAATGTCTAAGCGCGTAGTGAGTGTTCACATGGA
>CATEEE010000246.1 GCA_949499045.1 Marinobacterium sp. xm-d-530
ATAAACCCAAAGATGAGACGGCTGAGTAGCGTTTAATCCATACGGCTCAGAATGTCACAAACCTCATCTACCCCATCCAGGGTTCTCATCGTCAAACGGTGTAGATAGTCAGAATTGATTTTATATAAATTCTGATTCCTAACCGCATCAATAAATGGCCACTGTTGCCAAACCTCTCGCCAAGTATCAGGTAGACCATCTGACGCTAGGATCAGCTCTGGATTCATACTGATGACTGATTCAATACTGACTTGCGGTGCCATTTCAGGCTGATCTTTGTACAGATTGACGCCACCGCAATGATCAATCGCCTCTGAAACGACAGATAGAGCGTTCAGCGTAAGCATAGGATCGGACCAAAGCTGATAAAAAACTCTCTTTGGTTGTTTCACTTTGACGGCACTGCTTGCCAAGCGGCTATGAAACTCAGCAACCAAACCATCTGCCTCAGCTTCTGCATTTAATAAATTACCCAGTTCAATTAACTGAGTAGGTATCTCAGCTAATGTATCACCTTTAATCCGAACCACGTTCAGTCCTAAGGATTCTAGGTAAGTTAACTGCCGTTCGGGATTTCCGCCCTGCCAAGCGATAACATAATCGGGTTCCAGCTGCACAATCGCTTCGGCGTCGAGCGACTGGTAGTCTCCTATAACCGGAACCGTTAAAAGCTCTTCAGGGTAATCAGCGGAAGAGACCCTGCCAACAACCCAATTTCCCTTACCCAGTGAGAAAATGTTTTCGGTAAGGTCAGGCGACAACACCACTAGCCGGAGGTCTGCAAAAGCGGTAGCGGGTATGAGTAGGATAAACAGTAAGCGCAGCAGCAAAACCAGCCTCATTAATACTTATTACTGAGCAATAATTGAATCAAGCATCAAGTTTAGCATGGGCTTTAGCGCCACTTTCATTTATTCTTAATAGATAGAGTTTTGGTGATACTAAGGAGTTAACGTGGATCAGAATACAGTTTGGGTTATTGCAATCGCTGCGCTTATTATCGGCACTTTAATGGGTTTCTTGTTTGGCCGCAGTGGCAGTAACGGTTCACGCGAAGTACAACTTGCAAACGATCTTGAGAAGGCGCAGCTTGATCTAGAGCGTTATCGTGATGAGGTTAACCAACACTTTAGCAAAACGGCTGAACTTGTGAATGGTTTAACCAACCAATACCAAAAAGTACATCAACATTTAGCTGAAAGTGCCGAAACACTGGTACGCGATGAGAAGCTCGTTGCCAGCCTCAAGAGCAGTGCCGGCAGCCAGCTGGAAGACACATCAACATCCTCTAGTGCTCAAGCAGAGCCACCTACTCTATCAATGCCATTAGACTATGCACCCAAAAAAGAGGATGAACCTGGTACGCTATCCGATAGCTTTGGGCTTCACTCTGAAATTATTGAGAACCCAGCAGACCCTGCCAAGGTATACAACCGAGACGAAAAGAGCGCCTAAGCGCTCTTTTTTATTGCCTTAATAGCCTTTTAAATCTAGGCGGGATTATCGATATCGATAAATTGATGTTCGATACCGAATGTTTTCGAAAGATGCTCTCCTAACGCCTTTGCACCGTATCGTTCGGTAGCGTGATGACCAGCGGAGAGATAGTGTATACCTGCTTCTCTAGCATAATGAACCACTGGTTCTGAAATTTCACCACTGATAAATATATCGGCACCTAACTGATCAGCACGCTCGATCATTCGCTCTGCTGAGCCTGTACACCAAGCAACTCGTTTCACAGTCCGGCTATCACCTTCGACTAAAACTGCCTTACGGTTCAACTTATCAGAGACTAAATCAGAGAAAGCTGTTGCACTCATTGGTTGTGATATTGAACCCACATTTCCAACACTGAGTGGATTACCCTGATCCATGCCATCCTCAATATGAATACCAATGATTTTGGCTAATTGAGCATTATTCCCTACTTCAGGGTGTGCATCGAGAGGCAGATGATAGGCAAGAAGACTGATATCGTGTTTCATCAGGGTGCGAATACGATTACCTTTTATGCCGACTAACGGCTCCGCCTCCCCTTTCCAAAAGTAGCCATGATGAACCAAAAGAAGATCCGCACCGCTCTCGACGGCTGCATCAATCAGCGCTTGGCTCGCCGTAACGCCACTGACAATTTTCGAGACAGTACCCTTACCCTCTACTTGTAACCCATTGGGGCAGTAGTCTTTAAACCGATCAACAGACAAGTAATCATTACAGTAACTGACAATATCTTTCAACGCGACAGACACGAGATACCTCTTAGAAAAATTGTGTTCGAGTTACATCTTACCCCGCTATCGCCTTATAATCAGCAATCAACACAGCACGTTAAGAGCAATTTGATATGGGTAAGTATTTGAACACCTTAGTTTGGCCTACACTGGCCGGCATTTTAGCGGCGGTCTTGATTGTTCAATTCTTCCCGCAACTCAGTGGCTCTAGCAATACCGAAATTAAGCTGATCAACACACCAGCCGATGAAGCGGGGCCGCAACTGATCACTAGCTATTCTGAAGCAGTAAAAAAGGCTGCCCCATCAGTTGTCAGCATTTATGGCCGCTCTTTAGAATCACAAGAGAACAACCAGATTTCACTTCCTCAAAGCTTAGGTTCTGGCGTTATTATCAGCAGCGACGGATTTGTTATGACCAATAACCACGTTGTAGCAGCAGCCGAACAGATCATTGTGTCTTTGATAGATGGGCGTGAGGCAGTGGCTTCCATTGTCGGAACCGATCCAGAATCCGATTTAGCTCTTTTAAAAGTCAACTTGGAGAACCTGCCAGGCATCACACTGCGTCCGACCAGCAGTGTATCAATCGGTGATGTAGTATTGGCCATAGGCAACCCTTTCGGCGTCGGGCAGACCGTGACTCAAGGCATCATCTCTGGCATGGATAGACACAGTTTAGGACTAAACACCTATGAAGACTTTATTCAGACTGATGCTGCTATTAATCCAGGTAACTCAGGTGGAGCACTGATCACTGCAACGGGGGATCTTGTTGGCATCAATACTGCCATTTTTTCTAAGTCCGGTGGTTCACAGGGCATTGGCTTTGCCATTCCGACTGAACAAGTCATTGATGTGCTCTCTAACCTTGTCCGCTACGGCCGAGTAATTCGCGGCTGGGTTGGTGTGGAAGCACGACCGATGCTACCTAATGAAGCAGAAGCCGCAGGACTTGGACGTGATATCAAAGGCTTATTATTAACTGGCATATACCGAAACAGCCCTGCGGAGCTCGCCGGCCTTCAACCTGGCGACGTCTTATTGGCGATTAACGGAGAACCTGTTAAAGGGTCTGGTGTCGCATCAATGAATCAAATAGCCCGTGTCAAACCAGGCGATGTAACCGCAATGAAAATATTCAGAGATGACAAAGAGTTAGTGCTTGAGGTAACAACCAGTGAGAGACCTCCAAGCCGATAACTTTCAGCTTGGAGTCTTAAATTAAACGTCGTCCTTGATTCGATACTCTGCTGAACGAGCGTGAGCTGTTAGCCCCTCTCCACGCGCCAAAACAGAAGCTACTTTACCCATTTCTGATGCACCATCAGCAGAGAACATGATCAGTGAAGAGCGCTTCTGGAAGTCGTATACACCCAGAGGTGAACTGAATCGTGCTGTACCTGAAGTCGGTAGAACGTGATTTGGGCCCGCACAGTAATCCCCTAGGGCTTCTGCTGTGTAACGGCCCATAAAGATAGCGCCAGCGTGCTTAATCTTGTCAGTCAAAGTGACCGGGTCTTCAACAGAGAGTTCAAGATGCTCTGGTGCAATTCGATTAGAGAGTGCGGCCGCCTCATCCAAATCAGCCACTTCAATCAGTAGGGCACGATCCGCAAGGGATGCCGAAATAATCTGCTCACGCTCAAGGGTAGGCAGTAATTTAGCAATACTCTGCTCAACACGATCAATATAAGCCGAATCAGTTGCGATCAAAATGGGCTGAGCATCCTCATCGTGCTCTGCTTGCGAGAAGAGATCCATCGCTACCCAATCTGGGTCTGTTTTACCATCGCAGATCACTAGAATTTCAGAGGGGCCAGCAATCATATCGATACCAACCGCACCAAAAACTGCTCGTTTAGCGGTGGCTACATAGATGTTACCCGGACCGACAATTTTATCGACTCTTGGCACTGTCTGTGTACCATAAGCCAGAGCTGCAACAGCTTGTGCACCTCCAATAGTAAATACACGGTCAACACCTGCAATCGCAGCCGCCGCTAACACCATCTCATTGATGACACCGTCAGGTGTCGGAACAACCATAATAATCTCTTCAACACCGGCCACTTTCGCAGGCATTGCGTTCATCAAAACTGAAGAGGGGTATGCCGCTTTACCACCTGGAACATAGATACCTACACGATCCATGGGGGTTACTTTTTGGCCCAACAATGTGCCATCTGCCTCTTCGTATTGCCAAGAGTGAGACAGCTGTCGCTCGTGATATGAACGCACACGATCTGCCGCTACCTCAAGTGCATTTCGCTGCTCTGGCGAGATCGCGTCCAGTGCCTGCTGCAAACGGGCTTGTGACATCTCTAATTGAGCCATCTCAGACACAGTGGTACGGTCAAAACGATTCGTTAACTCTACAACCGCCTCATCACCCCTTGCTCGAACCTGCATGATGATCTCATCAACACGCTCGTTAACGGCTTTGTCTGACACACTCTCCCAAGCCAACATCGCATCAAGTTGTTGATCAAAATCGGTTTGTGAACTTTTAAGACGTTTAACTTGATGAGTCATATTACTTTCCACGTTTATCAATAACCGCTTGTGACAGTTGATCAAGAATTGGCTGAATCAAATCGTATTTCATCTTCATAGAGGGCTGTCCTACTACGAGACGAGAGCTGATATCAGCAATGTGATCCATCGCTTCTAGGCCATTAGCGCGTAATGTATTACCGGTGTCGACAATATCTACGATTCGATCAGCCAAACCCATGATCGGCGCCAACTCCATCGCCCCGTATAACTTAATAATGTCTACCTGGCGACCTTGGCGTGCAAAGTATTCACGAGTGACGTTGACGAATTTGGTTGCGACACGCATGCGACCTTCAACCGCTTCAGCATCTTTCATACCTGCTACGCGAAGTTGGCAGGTAGAGATCTCAAGGTCTAAAGGTTCGTAGAGACCGGCACCACCGTGCTCCATCAAAACATCTTTACCGGCAACACCCATATCAGCACCACCGTACTCAACATAGGTGGGAACATCCGTCGCACGAATCACCACTAATTTAATGTTCTCGTGATTCGTATCAAAGATCAGTTTTCGGCTTTTAAAAATATCTTCAGTCGGCTCGATACCCGCCGCCGCAAAGAGCGGTAGAGTCTCTTCAAGAATACGACCTTTTGACAGCGCGATGGTTAGTTGCTCTTTCATCTCTAATCCAATTATTAAGCGGGTACACGGCGAATTTTAGCGCCCAGCGACTGCATCTTCTCTTCGATACACTCATAGCCACGGTCAATGTGGTAGATGCGCTCTACTGGCGTCTCACCTTCAGCAACCAAACCAGTCAATACTAGGCTTGCTGATGCTCGAAGATCCGTCGCCATAACAGGTGCCGCTTTGAGCTTTTCGACACCCTCTATCGTTGCCGTATTACCATCAATGACGACTTTCATCCCAAGACGGATCATCTCTTGAATGTGCATAAAGCGATTTTCAAAGACGGTCTCTTTGATACGACCCACACCTTCAGCAACGCTATTAAGTGCTGCAAACTGAGCTTGCATATCGGTCGGAAACGCTGGATAGGGTGCGGTTGTAACACTCACCGCTTTGGGGCGACGGCCCTCCATATCCAATTCGATCCAATCATCACCCTGTGTAATCTTTGCGCCAGCCTCTTCAAGCTTTTTCAACACGGCTTCAAGAATATCCCCGCGAGTATTACGGGTACGCACTCGACCTGATGTGATCGCGCCAGCAACAAGGTAAGTACCAGTCTCAATTCGATCCGGCATAACGGAGTGGGTACACCCTTTGAGAGTCTCAACACCTTGAACACGAATAGTATCGGTTCCTGCACCAGAAATTTTAGCACCCATAGCGATCAAGCAGTTGGCGAGATCGACTACTTCTGGTTCACGTGCTGCATTTTCAATGATGGTTTCCCCGTCAGCTAGCACCGCAGCGGACAGAATGTTCTCCGTACCCGTTACTGTGACGGTATCAAAAAAGACCGTAGCCCCTTTTAAACGACCATCAACACGAGCGTCAATGTAACCATCCATAACTTCAATCTGAGCACCCATGGCTTCCAAACCACGTAGGTGTAGGTCAACTGGACGACTACCAATGGCACAGCCACCAGGAAGAGATACTTGCGCTCTACCATGTCGCGCCAACAGAGGACCCAGAACAAGAATTGAAGCGCGCATGGTTTTCACCAGCTCATAAGGTGCTGTGAACTCAGTGATCGTAGTGGGATCAAGTTCCACACTCATCTTGTCACCAATCGTCAGCTCAACTCCCATACGACGAAGCAGTTCAAGCATGGTCGTGATGTCATGCAGGTGAGGTAGGTTACATATAGTTACCGGCTCGCTAGCAACTAGAGTTGCAGCAAGAATCGGCAGCGCGGAGTTCTTTGCACCCGAAATCCACACTTCGCCGTCTAAACGAGGGCCACCTTCAATAATTAATTTATCCATCTGATTACCTAAGCAGAGAAATTACTGCTGTGACTCCCACTGTTCTGGAGTAAACGTTTTAATGGAAACAGCATGGATAGCACCTGATGCAATTTGATCAGTCAAACAAGCATATACAGCTTGCTGTTTCTTAACCGGACTCATTCCAGTGAACATTTCACCAACAACCGTTACCTGAAAATCACAGCCTTCACCCGCCGTATGGACAGTACAACCCTCAAGCTGACTCTCAACCAGTTGCTTCACTTCATCAGCGTGCATAGTAATCTCCAGATAATCCTTAATTTTGGCCGCATATTGTAACGAAAAAGGGCCCTGATATCATCTACCACGGCCCTATAAATGCATTTGAAACGAACTCTAAAGATTAAGGTATATCGACGCCAACTAAGTCCGCTATTGTTTCCATCTGTGTTGGCAGATTTACCCATTTAATCGTGGAGTTCAATCGATTAATCTCGACCCATAAAGCGACCGCACAACTATCAACACGCGCCACGTTGGTGAGATCGATGGTGGTGGCTCCAGCAGCAATAGCTGAACTAACCTGTTTAACTACTTGGTTGTAGGTATTACGAGTCAGCTCGCTTTGAATGTTAAACACCTGGCTCATCAAGCACCTGATACCTTGTCAGACATTGCTTCAGACCACTGCTCAATCACTTTAGCAATTTTTCCATGTTGCTCCATTAATCCCGAAAATTGATTGCGGAACGTGATTCGTAAGTTGATCCCATCCACAACCACATTGACCAAAAGCCAGCGATCATCTTTATAAACCATGTAGTAGAGCAGCGAGTAAACCGTTCCATCTTCCGCAGAGACATTCACAGTCACAATCTGCTTATCAGGGTCTGGGCTCTGCTCAACCGGTGGAATAATTTCAAACTCTTTAAAGTTGAAACCGACGACGGCCTTGGCATAAGTCCTAAGCAGAGTGCTTTTAACAACGACCGAAAAATCTGCAACTTCTCTATCACTGGCGCGACGGTAATACTTACCCATGATCGATTTAGCAATGTACTCAAAATCAACCGAGTCACCCACCAGCTTATCGATCTCATTCATCAGCTCATCAATATTCTCTGGCTGACGAAGACGCTCATCATTAACCAGCGCAATCATATCTGCAGTCGCACTCTCCATCACCTGACTAGCAGAGTCCCAATTAGCCTGAGCTGGGAATAATACTCCTAACCAGAGCGAACCAAGCAGAATCAAACGACCTAACATGCTACTCACTCACCTTATTAAATAAGAACTTACCAACAATCTCTTCAAGCACCAATGCCGACTGAGTATCTTCAATAGTCATACCATTTTCGAGTAGGTCATCCTCAAAACCCGGAGTTATACCGATGTATTTCTCCCCTAAAAGTCCTGCCGTTAGAATTTGAGCCGAGCTATCGATGCTTAAGTAGTCAACATCGTCAAAAATCTGCATTTCCACTTCGGCCATTAAACGCTTACGATCAATGCGAATGGCCGTCACCTGGCCAATCTGAACACCACTCATAGAGACTTTTGCTCTCTCAGTTAAACCACCAATGTTGTCGAAACGAGCGTAGACAGAATAGCCTCCACTCTTCTGTGATAAATTTAACCCGCTGACATTAATTGCCAGTGCGACCATAGCAAGCATCCCGGCGAGGATAAGTGCGCCAACACTGATTTCCAGGGCACGAATACGCATTAAAAATCTCCAAACATCATTGCGGTTAGAATAAAGTCTAACCCTAGTATAGCCAACGAAGAGTAGACGACTGTTCGAGTGGTCGCCTGAGAGATACCCTCTGACGTTGGCACACAGTCATTACCCTGAAAAACAGCAATCCAGATTATTACAAAACCAAATACTAACGATTTGATCACACCATTTAAAACATCCTCAGAGAAGCTAACCGAAGCCTGCATGTTGGCCCAAAAGCTTCCAGAAAAAATACCTAACCAGTCTACTGCAACTAAAGATCCGCCCCAGATACCAACGATCGCAAAGATCATTGAAAGCAATGGCATACTGATAAACCCTGCCCAGAGACGAGGTGCAATTATGCGTCGCATTGGATCGACACCGATCATCTCGTAACTGGCCAGCTGCTCGGTCGCTTTCATCAAACCAATTTCAGCGGTGACTGCAGACCCTGCTCGCCCCGCAAAAAGCAGTGCAGTAACCACAGGCGCCAACTCACGGACCAGCGACAGTGCAACCATCTGCCCAACAGCCTGCTCAGAACCGTAATCCACTAGAATGGTATAACCTTGCAAACCAAGAACCATCCCGATAAACAGACCCGAGACAATGATAATGACCAGTGATAACACGCCAATAAAATAGAGTTGGCGAACCAACAGAGGCAACATCATCATGGGTGCTGGCTTAGCAATCAGAGATTGACTCAACAACTGCCCTGCACGACCAACGGCAGCCACGCGATTAACCGTTGTAGCACCCAATTGTTGTAGAAACTGAATCATTGGGAATCACCAAACAACTGATCTTTAAAAGAGGGTGCAGGGTAGTGGAATGGCACAGGACCATCTGGACGCCCTTTCATAAACTGTTCAACGCGCGGATCTTCAGAGCCATTGAGTTGATCGGGCGCGCCCTGAGCCAAAACCTTACCGTCAGATATGAGATAGACATAATCGGCAATACTCAAGGTCTCTTGAATGTCATGCGAAACAATGACTGAAGTATGGCCAAGCGCTCTATTAAGACGAGAGATCAAGTTAATCAGTACGCCCATAGCAATAGGATCTTGACCTGCAAAAGGCTCGTCATACATAAGGAAGTCCGGGTCAAGAGCTATTGCCCGAGCCAACGCGGCTCGTCTGGCCATACCCCCAGAAAGTTCAGCAGGTTTCAGTTCACTTGCGCCTCGCAGACCGACGGCATTTAACTTCATCAAAACTAGATCGCGAATGACCGTTTCTGAAAGATCCGTATGTACTTTGAGTGGAAAGGCAACATTTCCAGCTACAGTCATATCAGTGAATAGAGCACCGCTTTGAAAAAGCATCCCCATTTTCGCTCTTAACTCAAACAGCCGACGCCTAGTAAGGGCATGGACGTTGTCACCGTCAATACTGATAGTGCCTTGATCAGGTGTTAATTGGCCACCAATCAACTTAAGAAGGGTTGTTTTACCAGTACCTGAAGGCCCCATGATAGCCGTGATTTTCCCGCGAGGAATGGTCAGTGAAAGATCATCAAATATCTTTCGTTGACCACGCCAAAAGCTAAGATTACTCACCTCGATGTGTGTGTCATTTAATTGAGCCATCGGTGCCTATATAAGAAAATAAGAGAATATTGGAAGAATTTTAGTCTAAAATCAGAGCTTATCAAGCAGACCTTACGATAAAGAGACAAATATAGAGGCTCTTTACCGGACAGTCACTTTTAAAAGCAGTAATATACTGTAAATAAAAGAGTATTAACGCGAACTTAAGGATCTCAACCCTTGTCCGATTCAAACACCACTAGATTCGATTTCGTGAACGCAGGCAAACAGACCATCTCGATTGAAAAAGAGGCTATACAAGCCCTACATGACTCTTTAGGCGAGGCATTCAATGAGGCGTGCCATCACCTTCTGAACTGTAAAGGTCGTGTCGTTATAACCGGCATGGGCAAATCAGGTCATATCGGCACCAAGATTGCTGCAACATTAGCGAGCACTGGCACCCCAGCTTTTTTTGTTCATCCAGGCGAAGCTAGCCATGGTGATCTAGGGATGTTCACTAAGGAAGATGTTGTCATTGCCCTATCCAACTCTGGTGAATCCAACGAAGTTGTGACCATTTTACCTTTGCTTAAACGCAAAGGAATTACGCTAATCTCAATCACCTCAAAGCCCGATTCAGCGTTGGCAAGTAGCGCCGACGTTAGCTTAGTAACCCCAATCGAACGTGAAGCATGCCCACTTAATCTTGCTCCCACTTCCAGTACAACTGCTCAACTGGTGCTTGGTGATGCGATCGCGACTGCTCTTTTGGAGGCGCGAGGGTTTAGTGCTGAAGACTTTGCTTTTTCTCATCCAGGCGGTGCACTGGGTCGACGCCTGCTGTTAAAAGTAAGTGATTTAATGCACTCGGGAGATGAAATACCCTCTGTTTCACCCAACACGCCCATTCAAGAAGCGCTTTTGGAGATCACTCAAAAACGCCTGGGCATGACAACGATTGTGGACAACGAGGGCAAGCCACTGGGCATTTTTACCGATGGAGACCTTCGCCGAGCAATTGACCAGGGCGTGAACCTGAACCAAGCTTCAATCGACTCTGTCATGACAAAAGGTTTCACAACAGCAACCCCGGATATGCTAGCGGCTGAAGCTCTACAAATCATGCAAGATAAAAAGATTAATGCACTCATCGCTCTCGATGAGACCGGGCGAGTAGCCGGAGCATTGAACATGCACGACATGCTAAAAGCGGGAGTCATCTAATGCGCCCCCAGCCTACAAAAGAGCAAGTCGATTTAATTAAGCCTATCAAACTGCTTGTCATGGATGTTGATGGCATACTGACAGAGGGCAATCTTAGTTTCCTAGCGGACGGAAGCGAAATTAAGAGCTTTAATATACTCGACGGCCTTGGCATAAAGCTGCTCATGGAATCCGGTGTCAAAACCGCCATCATTACCGGTAGACAATCCAACCAAGTCATCCAACGCGCCGAGTCACTGGGCATCGATTACATTCAACAAGGCCGAGAAGATAAGTTGACCGCTCTTCAAGAGTTATGGAGCAATACTGGTTTTAATTCATCAAACACAGCCTATATCGGCGACGACTTACCTGACCTATCGGCCATAAAAGCGGTGCGCTTTGGTGTTACCGTGCCAAACGGGCACTGGCTGGTAAAAGAGAGTGCCGATCACGTTACAACACAATCTGGTGGGCGAGGTGCAGCACGCGAACTTTGTGAATTGATCATGGCTTGCCAAGAAACACTGGATGAAGCCTTGGAGCGATTTCAGTGATCACCAACTTAAGAGCAAAAATGCGACTCATCATTGCAGCGGTGCTGATTGCTCTTTTTTTGATCTTTACCCTTCTGTTGAATCAAGGCGAGGTTGAACAGGACACCCTTCTTAAAGACAACCCAAATAGAATTGATTTTTTTGTTACAGACGCCACTTTAACCCGTTGGTCTGTAGAGGGTGCTGTGACCTCTGTCACACATACACCACGAGCGGAACATCTAGTTAATGCCAATCAGATGAAATTAACCACACCTTTCTCGGTAGGCTATCGTCAAAACGGAACGACTGAACATACCATTAATGCTGATCTTGGCTTTTTTGCGGACGATAATAGTCAGCTAGACCTTGAAGGCAGTGTAGAGCTTCACCATAATCCAGATTCTGAAAAAGACACCGCGCTCTTCACAGAGCAGCTGAGTTACTTTCCAGAGCAAAATCTTGCAACCAGTGATGTAGCGGTTGAATTCCTTAACAATCAGGGTTCAACCAAAGGGGTTGGCATGACGCTGAATACTGAATTAAACACCTTAGATCTTCATACAAAAGTGAGGGGGGCCTATGTTGCTTCGACCGTTGATCAATAATCTACTTTTAGCCTTCACACTCAGTCTAAGTAGTTTGGCGCATGCGCTTCCAACTGACCAAGACGAACCTATCTACGTCGAAGCTGATTCAGCTAATATTGACGAAGCTAAAGGGATCACCCGATACACAGGGAGTGTCATAATCACTCAAGGTTCAATGGTACTTAAAGGTGAAACCGTCGATCTGCTCCGCGGTAACGACGACACCATCAACCAGATCATCTCAAAAGGTGCTCCTGCCTACTTCGAGCAACGCCCTCAACTGGATCAAGAGATTACTTATGCGACAGGCTCAACCCTGGACTACACAGTAAGCTCTCAACTTCTATTAATTACAGGTGACGCAAAAGTGACTCAGGGTGGAGACGAATTCACTGGCGCTAAAATCAATTACGATATGGCAAATTCTAAAGTGAAAGCGTTTAGTAGTGAGAGCGGAAGCCAGCGCGTTAAGATGGTTCTTCAACCTAAAAAAGATAACTAAGCATGAGTTCACTTGAAGCCCTTAACTTAGCCAAGAGTTACAAAGGACGCACAGTCATACAAGATGTGTCCGTCACTGTTGAACCCGGAGAGATTATTGGTTTGCTGGGACCTAACGGTGCAGGCAAGACAACCTGTTTTTATATGATTGTAGGTCTTGTCAGAGCTGACCGAGGAAATATTCGCCTTAACGGGGATGATGTCACTCGAATGCCCATTCATGAGCGTGCCAAACGAGGTTTAGGCTACCTCCCGCAAGAGGCTTCAGTATTCAGAAAGCTGAGTGTCTATGACAATTTGATGGCCATATTGGAGCAGAGAAAAGATCTCACCAAAGATCAACAACATGCAAAAGCTCAATCACTGCTCGAAGAGTT
Organism: Marinobacterium sp. xm-d-530; assembly: GCA_949499045.1. Taxonomy (GTDB): domain Bacteria; phylum Pseudomonadota; class Gammaproteobacteria; order Pseudomonadales; family Balneatricaceae; genus Marinobacterium_E. The sequence goes on from CATEEE010000246.1 coordinate 13,126, forward strand.
CCATATTACTCACATAAAAGAGTCCAAAGGGATGGTTCTATCGGGTGGTGAAAGACGCCGTGTTGAGATTGCCAGAGCACTCGCGAACGACCCCGATTTCATCTTGTTAGACGAACCCTTTGCAGGCGTAGACCCTATCTCGGTCAGCGACATCAAACAGACCATCAGACACCTTAAAGATCGTGGCATTGGCGTTCTTATAACCGACCATAATGTCAGGGAAACGCTCGATATTTGTGAGCGAGCTTACATAGTCAGTGAAGGTAACATTCTTGCAGAGGGTGAACCGGAGCAGATCATGATGAACCAAGCGGTTAAAGAGGCCTATCTTGGCAATGATTTCCGCTTGTAACTCTCACACTTTTAAGTAATTATCATTTTAATGAAGCACTCTTTACAGCTCAAAGTTGGGCAGAATCTGTCCATGACCCCACAATTGCAGCAGGCGATCAAATTGCTGCAACTCTCCTCATTAGAACTTCAAACAGAAATACAAGAAGCACTGGATAATAACCCTCTATTAGAGGTGGCCGACGATGAGGATCAGAGTGAGGAGAGCACTCAAAGCATTGAGCAAAAAGAGTCGTCAGCCACAGTTGAGCCGGCATCTAACTCAGATATCGAAGAGTCTTTAGACCAGACTGATGCAGAAGAGAGCTGGTCGAACAATGACATACCCGAGCACTTAACAACTGACAGCCAGTGGGACGATACCTACCAAAACTCTTCAAACACCACGCGTGATGACGATTGGATGCCAGGCGATAACGACGCAGCAGTTGAGACCATCCAAGACCACCTTAACTGGCAACTTAATCTGATAAACCTTAACGAAGTTGATCAATACATTGCTGAGATGATCATTGATTCTATCGATGATCGTGGCTATCTGATCACTGATTTGCAGGATATTCTACTCAGCTGCCAAGAAGAGCTACCTGAACTATTTTTTGAAGTTGAGATGGATGAGGTGGAGACCGTACTTCACCGTATTCAACAATTCGATCCACCTGGCGTGGGCGCTCGAGATTTAGCTGAGTGTCTAAAAATCCAATTAAGACAGCTACCTGTAGAGACGCCTTGGCGTGCAGAATCTCTTCGTCTAGCGACCGACTATTTAAACCTATTGGGCAGTAGAGACTTTAAATCGTTGATGCGCCGTATGAGGCTCAAAGAGGATCAACTGACAGAGGTAGTTAAGTTGATTCAATCACTTAACCCTACCCCAGGCGAGTCTCTGGATCTTGGCGAGACTGATTACATCGTTCCAGACGTTATCGTTCGTAAGCGCGCTGGGGAATGGACACTCACCTTAAACAACGATGTGGTCCCTGAACTTCGCATCAATGACGTCTATTCAGGCATGATTAAGCGCGCAGACAACTCAGCAGATAACCAGTATTTAAAGGATCACCTTCAAGATGCACGCTGGTTCATCAAGAGCCTACAGAGCCGCAATGAGACCCTGTTAAAGGTATCCACCGAAATCGTATCCAGACAGATAGGATTCCTTGAGCAAGGTGAGCAGGCCATGAAGCCGCTTATTCTTCACGACATAGCTGAAGCCGTTGACTTACATGAGTCCACCATCTCCCGTGTTACGACTCGAAAATACATGCACACCCCGCGGGGTGTCTTCGAATTGAAATATTTCTTCTCGAGTCAGGTAGCGACCAGTGACGGCAGTGGTGCCTCGTCAACTGCAATCCGAGCAATCATTAAAAAATTAATTTCAGAAGAAGACCCTCGCAAGCCACTAAGTGACAGTAAGCTTGCTACACTACTAGATGAGGAGGGGGTGAATGTTGCAAGACGAACCATTGCTAAATATCGCGAAGTTCTCAACATTCCACCTTCAAATGAGAGAAAGCGTTTGGTTTAATTGAGGTAGGCGGCCTCATTTTTCACTCCGCCTAAGACGAGGAGAAGTCATATGCAGATAAATATTACTGGTCATCACGTGGACCTGACTGAAGCTCTAAGTGAATACGTACGTAATAAGTTCGATAAACTAGAACGTCATTTCGACAATATTCAGAATGTACAAGTCACTCTGAGTGTCGAAAAACAGGGCAAAAAGGCTGAGGCTGATATTCACCTAGCCGGTGGCCAAGTGGTTGCTTCTGATGAGCATGACGACATGTATGCAGCGATTGATGGTCTAGTGGACAAGCTTGATCGTCAAATCATCAAGCATAAAGAAAAAATGAAATCTCACAAATAAACGAACGACAACATGCAACTAGGTGACCTACTGACGACTGAAACAACTGCCTGCCGGGAGACAGTCGCCAGTAAAAAACGCCTCCTACAAGTGGCCAGCGAAAAGCTGGCCTCTTCCGTTGATGGCGTAACAGAAGATGAAATTTTTACAGGCCTTCTTAATCGAGAACGATTAGGAAGTACAGGAATAGGTTCTGGTGTAGGAATACCTCACTGTCGGATTCCAGGCTGTTCAACGGCATCTGCCTGTTTGATCACGCTTGATGGTGGTGTCGATTTTGATTCAATCGATTCAGCGCCAGTAGACCTTGTCTGCGCACTCATCGTGCCCGATGACGGTAATGATGAGCACCTTAAAACATTGGCTGGTCTTGCAGAACTGTTCAGCAAACCCGAGGCACTTAACTCTTTGAGAGACTGTACGAATTCTGAGGCCCTACTGACAAAAGCAACCGAGCTTTCAAGGGTCTAACAATGAGAGTCGTTGTCATCTCCGGTCGCAGTGGTTCTGGTAAGAGTACCGCCCTACAAGCACTTGAAGATGTCGGGTTCTACTGCATAGACAACCTTCCAGCGACACTTTTACCCGCTTTAGTCGAGCAGATGCTTAACGAGCAAAATAATGCACCACTGATTGCTGTGAGCATTGATGCCCGCAATCAACATGCTGATTTAAAAGCCTTTCCAGACATCATGGAGTCCTTAATGGCTAGAGCGGATATAGGCATTGAGATCACGTATCTCGATGCCTCAGAAGCAACTCTTCTAAAACGCTACAGCGCAACTCGAAGGAAACACCCACTCAGCAACCAAGATATTGGACTAGAAGAGGCGATAGCGTTCGAACGAGATCTGCTTGAGCCGATCGCTAGCTCAGCGGATATGAGAGTCGATACCACTCGGCTATCACTCTATGAATTGCGTGACACCATTAAACTGAGGGTTGCCCAACGGAAAGAGCAAGCACTCTCACTTCAGTTTGAATCCTTTGGCTTCAAGCATGGCGTTCCATTGGATGTTGACTTCAGTTTTGACGTAAGAGTGCTTCCTAACCCTTACTGGTTTGTAGAACTGCGCCCTCTCACCGGTAAAGATGAGCCGGTTAAACAGTTTCTCAGCGCTTCAGATGAGGTGAGTGAGATGATTAAGGACATTGAACAGTTTATTGTGAAGTGGATTCCCCATTTCAAAACAAATAATCGAAGCTATGTTACTGTCGGTATAGGTTGCACTGGGGGGCAGCACCGCTCTGTATTTATTGCTGAGAGCTTAGCAACACGCTTTGCTGATAGAATGGATAACATCCAAGTACGCCATCGAGAATTATCAGAATAAGTTTCGCAATGATTGAAAAAAACGTTACTATAATCAACAAATTGGGGCTACACGCACGTGCAGCGGCTAAACTTATTGGCGTAACAGGTAAGTTTGGCTGTGACATCAAAATCACAAAAGATGGCAAAACAGTCGATGCTAAAAGCATCATGGCCATTATGATGTTGGCAGCATCCCAGGGAACCGATCTAATCATCCAAACGGATGGCGATGATGAATCCGCCGCAATGGATGCAGTAATCGAGATCATAGACAACCGTTTTGACGAAGATGAGTAGACAGTAACCTACTCTTAAAGGAGGGCTGCATGAGTACGGACGAAGCACCGATCGCTCTAGATACGTTAAGCGAAGCCCTTCAATCAGACAATCTCAAACAAATTCGCTACATGCTCAATAAGGGCATGAGACCTGTTGAGGTAGCTCACCTTCTAGAGAAAACCCCTCCTCGCGAACGCCGTATTGTATGGAACCTGCTCAACCCCGAGATTGAGGGTGAGGTTCTTCAGTATCTAGGTGAAGATCTTCAATCTGAAATTGTTAGTGATCTAGACGCTACTGAGATTCTGGCGATGACAGAGTCGCTTGAAGTCGATGACTTAGCCGATATCCTGCAGCAGCTTCCTGACACGGTCATGCAAGAGATGCTGCAAAATATGGATTTGCAGAATCGTCAACGGGTTGAAGCATTACTCTCCTACCCCGATGACACGGCCGGCGGTCTGATGAATACCGATACGGTAACCATTCGACCTGATATTACCGTTGAAACGGCGCTTCGTTATCTGCGTCGACACAGCGAGATCCCTGACAGTACCGACAGTATTTTCGTAGTGAGCCGCAAACGCAACGCATTGATTGGCGTACTACCAATCACTCGACTGCTCACTTCAGATCCACAGATGCTCGTTCGTGAAATCATGAAAACTGAGAACGATCATGCGATTCCTGCAGATCTTCCTGAACTAGAGGTTGCTCGAATCTTCGAACAGCGAGACTTGATCTCGGCCCCAGTTATCAATGAAGACAGACAACTTCTTGGTCGTATCACAATCGATGACGTAGTCGATGTTATTCGAGAGGATGCTGATCACTCATTGATGAGCATGGCCGGTCTTGATGAAGATGAGGATACCTTTGCACCGGTACTTAAAACGAGCCGCCGCCGAGCAGTTTGGCTAGGCATAAACCTAATTACCGCTTTTTTGGCCTCTGCTGTAATCGGCCTATTTGAAGCCACCATCGATCAGGTTGTGGCTTTGGCAGTACTGATGCCAATTGTTGCCTCAATGGGTGGCATTGCCGGCAGTCAAACCCTTACTCTTGTCATTCGCGGTCAAGCACTTGGGCACATTGAAAGACACAATATTGGCTGGCTGTTTAACCGTGAGTTAATCGTAAGCATCATCAACGGCTCACTCTGGGCGATTGTTGTGGCAGCGATAGCTGTCCTCTGGTTCCAAGATATGACCATCGGTATCGTGATCGCAATGGCTATTGTGATCAATTTAGTCGCGGGGGCTATGGCAGGCAGCCTTCTCCCTCTGACCTTAAAGCAAGCAGGCATTGATCCAGCACTGGCTGGTGGCGTTTTGCTAACCACCATAACAGACGTGGTAGGCTTCTTTGCCTTCCTTGGTCTTGCCACTTTTTTCTACGGTTAATTATGAGCAGTAAAGATTTTTCAAAAGAGAGCGATCAAGAGATCGAACTGGTAAGTCGCAGCCAAGTAAAAAGGGAAGCAGAAGAGCTTCAAAAACTGGGTGGTCGAATCACCCAGTTACGCCTTGATCAGCAAGCTAAAGTTCCTATGTCTGAACGCCTTGCAGAAGCCTGTGCAGAGATGACTAGAATCACATCGAATGGAGCAAAAAAGCGTCAACTTCAGTACATCGGTAAATTGATGCGCACCGAGGATGCCGACGCCATTCGTATCGCTATTGAGCAATTCGACTCCGCCAGTTCCGCTCACAATCAGAAATTCCATGCACTTGAACAGTTGCGTGAACGCTTAATCGCAGGAGACAAGTCAGCGCTCTCTGATGTAATGGAGAAGTTTGAACACTGCGATATGCAACATCTTCGAGCTTTGATTCGAAATGCCCAAAAAGAGCGCAAAGAGAACAAAGCACCTGCCAACTTTAGAAAGATATTTCAGTACCTTCGTGACCTAGATGGTAGTTAAGTGATGAGTCTTAAAGAGTGAGACTTAGGGAATGAATTTTTGAGGATCACTCTCAACGATCTTTCCCATTGATAATTTCAAGCAGAGGTTCTCGCCAAGGGCCGGTCATTGTATAGCTAAGCTTCGTTGCTTCATTGATCTTATCCCCAATCAATTTATCGATAAGGAACAGCGCTCCCGCTACCTGAGGAGCCCCAAGTAGAACTGCGGCTAAAGGTGTATTACCGGTTAAAGGCAAAATCACATCGACACGTTTATCTACCGTTCTGTTGATTAAATTCAAAGACCCTTCAGCGGTCAAATCAGCAGAGGCTCCTCTCATAATGAGTGGTTCTTGCGTCTTAGCAATCCCATCTTCCAAATGATACTTACCCACCAATTTATCAAAGGTAATACCGGATTTATAAAGATCAGTAAAATCTAAACGTAGACGTTTAAATAGATTGTTAAAGTTGAGTATTCCGAACAATCGCAGAAGCGCAGAGCTACCTTTTGCTTCGGTAATATATCCATTGCGAAGGTCAAATTGCAAATCACCGCCCAAGCGATAACGACTGAAGGACCAGGGCGCACCCGGCCACCTTAATGCAAACTCAGCGGAGACGCTTTTAGTCTCTACAGCTCTGGGGTCTCCCATTGACTCAAGAAAGTCAGCAAGGTTCATACCATTTACAGCAAGTGATAAACGACTCTGCTCGACTTCACGGACTGACCAGATACCCTGTCCTGTTAAGCTGATACCAGCAATGTCAGCCTCCAATTGATCGACTAAGAGACTATTGCCCGAAGGGAGTAGATTAGCTTTCCAACGCCCCCATTGATCATCATTCCACACTAGGTTTTCAATCAGCAGGCTAGTTGAAGGAATTTTGTTCACCACCTCGATTGGAGTCGGATCAGGGAGCGGAACTTCTGGCTCTATTATCGATGGATCGCTATCTGGTGTTCGTAGGTGAATGTGGCGAAGGTTAAAGTCCATGCTTGCATCTGCAAGGTTGTAGTCAATAACACCTTGAATATCCCGACCATCAAGTGCAATAGACCAACGACGATCAGGATTACTGACTTCAGCAAGGAGTGACTCAAATTTCAGAGTTCCGATATTAAGCTGCCCGATCTCAATAGAGGATGTAACTGAAAGCCCCTCAGCAGTACCTGATTTAGACTCTGATAAAGCATCAATAAAGCCAAGCAACTCCTCAATTTCAACTGAAGGTAGAGATCCATCAATGTGAAGTCGATCAGTTATCTTATAGCTCGCCTTATTTCCACCTAAACGAATATTACCTGTCAAAGGTGAGCCTAGGTTTAGGTGTGCCTTTAAACGATCCGCATAGTTTAGTTGTAAGGTTGGTGATGACTGCAACGTCATCAACAGACTCAAGCGGCTAATATCTGATGATTGATGAGCCAAATAGGCTGGAGCATTAACATGTGTACCCGTTAATTGAGACTCCACCTTAAGAGTTGATTGACACTCTTTAGCACAGAGTTTTACTGTCGAGTTGAGTGGAATGTCACCCGAGATAACACCTGACAATGGAATCCCTGCCCATTGCATTAATCGATGAGAATCAATTCGGCCGGCAATATTAACATCAGTAGCTACTTGATCACTTGAGATATCAACATCAAATATTCGACCTAAGAAGCTTGCAGCCAAACCCTCAGCCGACAGCCCGTTTTCTAAATCAAAATTCACAGTTCCGTCTATGTCCGTTACCGCGATACGTTGCGATTCAGATATGAAGACACCACGATTCAGTGCGGATTGAACCGTCAGTTTAGGAGATCCACCTTTGAGAGGGACTTGTAAATCCACTAACGATTTATGACCACCCGAGAGATGCCAATCCCCTAATTTGTTGCCAATACTATTGGCCAACGCCTCGCTGTGAAACAGTGCATTCAGATCAAATGCAGACCCTTCGATCGCCAACAGCGTCTCGAGCCGACCCGATCCACTCTCCATCCAAAGGTCCGCAAAATCGATCTCAGTATCTGCGGCACTGCCCTGCTCTAACTGAACACGTGCAGACCCATCACGAGCATGTATAACAGCCTCAGTCCGATTTAATACTGGCCAAGGTGATTGATAATCTAACGCTGTATTCTCTACCGCAATGTAGAGCTCACTCAATGGCTTAGGTCTGTCAGCTACCGGTCTTGTGGGAGTCACTAGTACTAAACCCGCCTCTTTGACATCGCCTTGAATTAGCGCTCGGTTGAGCCAGTTATACAGCCCTTCACCAACGACCTTAGGCGGAGTTAACAGAAGCGCCTCTCGGGCTATTGCTCCCTTAAGTCCCATCGATAGATTGAGAAGAGCTTGAAGCTCTTTATCATAGGGTAGATCGATCGAGAACTGGCCTCGCGTTCGAATATTATTCAGACCCAGCTCTAGTAGATCAGATCCAACCGCGGCATACTCATTGTGAAGTTGCCAGTGAACACGCCCTTGGGCAAAGTTAAATGGTAATGCCCAGTCATATACCGTTGGGAACTCCATCACTAGCTGCTGACTATCAATATCGATCCAGCCGCGGTCACTTGAAGCATAAAACAAGCCATTCAACTGTGATGCCGCAGGTGAACCTCTCCAAGATTTGATCGCAACATCAGATAGCTCACCCACCACCGAGAGCTGTTCTAACCCCTGGCTAAGATCAACGGTTAATCCTTTGACCAAACCACTCGGTGAGAGCGATTGAACAATTTCACTGCCTTTATCACTCAGTGGTTGGTTCAGTGCAAGAGCAGACAGATCGGACAGATTGAGTTCGGAAAGCTGAATTCGGTTCGCCATCCAACCATTGACGCCAGAACTAAAATCGATCGCAGTCGGGGGAAGTGTGAATTCACGATCTTGATAGATGGCCGAAAAGTCGTGAAGTTGTAACTGGTAATCACGATCAACCGTCTGAATCGAAAAGTTCGTTGCAAGCTCCTCTAGAGCCAACTCACCAAGTTCATTAGGCAACAATAGGTCCAGACTCTTTGCAGATAAATCACCAACAAGGTA
>CATEEE010000247.1 GCA_949499045.1 Marinobacterium sp. xm-d-530
CCACGAACAATGGAGTCATCCACCAGCATCACAACCTTGTCTTTAAACTCAGATTGGATCGGGTTCAGCTTTTGGCGTACCGACTTCTTACGCTGAGTCTGCCCAGGCATAATGAAGGTACGGCCAATGTAACGGTTTTTGATAAAGCCTTCGCGGTAGGTCACTTTCAAGCTTTTCGCCATCTCAAGCGCGGCCGTACGGCTGGTATCGGGAATTGGAATGATGACGTCAATATCGTGCTCTGGGAACTCCCGACGCACCTTATCGGCCAACTTAACACCCATCGCCATACGCGCATTGTGAACCGGTGTCTCATCGATGATCGAGTCAGGACGCGCTAGATAGACGTATTCAAAAAGACAAGGCGCAAGCACCGGGGTGTCAACACACTGCTTGGTGAAGATTTCGCCCTGTTGAGTAATGAAGATCGCCTCACCAGGTGCCACATCACGAACCATCTCAAAGCCTGCGGTATCCAACGCAACACTCTCTGAGGCCACCATGTACTCCACGCCCGCTTCGGTTTCACGCTTACCGTAAACTAATGGACGAATACCAAAAGGATCTCGAAACGCCGCTAAACCCAAACCGGTGATGATCGCAACAACAGCATAACCACCCTGACAACGCTTATGGACCGTCTCCACTACGTTGAAGATATCTTCAGCTGTTGGATGTAACTTGCCTAATAGCTGAAGCTCATGGGCAAATACGTTCAATAACACTTCTGAATCAGAGGTGGTATTAATGTGGCGCAGATCGGAACGGAACACCTCATCGGCCAACTGCTCAGAGTTAGTTAGGTTTCCGTTGTGTGCCAATGCAATACCGTAAGGTGAGTTGACATAGAATGGCTGTGCTTCAGCAGAGCTTGAGCTGCCAGCGGTTGGATAGCGCACGTGACCAATACCCATCTCGCCATTCAGTTTTTTCATATGACGTGTACGGAAGACTTCGTTGACTAAGCCATTATCCTTACGCAGATAAAAGCGATTACCTTCACAAGTAACCATACCCGCAGCATCTTGGCCACGGTGTTGTAGGACTGTTAACGCATCAAAAATAGTCTGGTTAACATAAGTTTTGGCTACGATGCCAACTATTCCACACATCCGATCTACCTATATCGAACTAATTCACGGCACTGGCGCCGGCTGGATCACTGCTAAGTGTCCAGATTACACCACCAATCTCTTTTGCAGTCTCTTTGGTCCACTCCTCCATCAAAACGAAGTGAGGAATGAGTTGAGAATCTTTCCACCATTGGTCCTCTGTAGCCGGGGTTAACCCCAACAAAGCAACAATGACAACAACAACCAGACCGCCTCGAACGGCACCAAAGCCCATTCCAAGAATACGATCGGTTGCAGACAAACCGGTTGCACTGATCAAAGCGGTAATCAACTTGCCTACAAGGGCACCAACAATCAGTGTTAATACGAACAGAGCAGCAAAGGCTGCCAACATACGGAGGGATGGGGTCTCAATATAACCAACCAGATAAGTACTCAGACTGGTTGCAAATAGTCGCGCAACAATAAACGCACTGACCCAAGTAACAAGTGATAGAGCTTCTCGTATGAATCCACGCTTGAGGCTTAATAGACTGGACACGGCAACAATGCCGATAATTAGCCAATCAGTCCAGATCATCTTTTCTATCCACAATTAAAAACAGTCGCATTTTATCAGAGTGAACCGGTTAACCCAATGAACTCTTGATCTATTTATCATCGCTTATTGAGTTGTGAAGCGCACAATCATGCCATCCAGTGAGTACTGCTCTTTGATCGACTCTTTAAGCGACTCCAAACGGGTGCGTTGCATTTCTGGGCCAATATAGACACGAACCAAATCATTAGCACGACGGATATAAACCTTGTACCCCGCCTTTGTTAGATCGGCTCTGAGTGATTTAGCATTTCGCTCATCTTTGAAACTTGCTAACTGTAGAGACCAGGCCGCTGGGATACCGTTCTCATCAAGACGCGGCATATCTTCAGCAGGTGAGACCTCATCAGGTGCACGTTGCTGCATCTTTTCGACCACCTCTACCGGCGGCGCTTTAATCACAACGGGTTGAGCCACCGGCGCTGGCTCTGTGATCGCCTCTGATTGACTGGTTGATTCATCTAACACGACCGCTGGAGCCACCTCCATCACTGGCGGCATCGTCGGTGCAGGAGGAATTCGATCCACAATCTTGCGCTCTTTATAACCCGCAGCATCAAAAATCAAAGGTGCAATAGAGAGTGAGATCACCAGGAGCGCCCCTAGCCCTAATAATCGACGGCGAATACTTGCCTGAATTAATGCGTCTTGAGCCAACCCAGGGCCTCCGTAACGGTTAGAAAAGAGCCACAGACCAAAATCTGCTCACTCTCTGAGGTAGAGTTTAATAATTGATCAAGCGCCTCAGATACCGACGCAAAACATTGATGGGGATTGTTCGCACCAACCAAATTCACAAGCTCATCGGCTTGACTCGCCCGAGGGCCTTGCAGTGATACTAAGAACCACTCATCGGTAATAGGTCTTAGTGCCTCAATCACACCCTGTCGATCTTTATCACTGAGCATACCAAGCACTAAGGTTCGTTTCGACGGCTTAGGGAGTTGTTGTAATCGATCCACAAGGTAATGTGCCGCTTGCGGATTATGAGCCACATCAAGCAGACACTCTGTTGCTCCGATTACCTCTCTCTGCATACGACCTGTTAGATGAACACTCTCTAATCCGCTCGTAATGGCCTCAATCGATACCTCAGGTGCAATTAACGTAAGAACTTGTAAAACCGTTGCTGCATTTATCAGCGGTAGTTGGGGAACAGGCAGATCAAAGTAAGCGATATGCTCCCCGTTCAGATCAACGCCCGCCCAATTCCAAACCTTTTGCGCATCATCCAAACGATAATCTTGGTTAAACAGATAGAGCGGTGCGTTCAGTTCAGATGAATGCTGAACAATTGAGCGCGATACCGGTGACATTGCACAGACGGCTGGTTTGTTAGGACGGAATATACCCGCTTTTTCACGAGCGATCGACTCGATGTTATCGCCCAACCAATCGATATGATCCAACGCAATGGAGGTGATAACAGCAATATCGGCATCGACAATATTGACGGCATCCAGTCGCCCGCCAAGCCCAACTTCCAAAATTACATAATCAAGAGCCAGATCAGAAAAGATGATCAGCGCTGCCAGTGTGCCGTACTCAAAATAGGTTAAAGAGATCTCTTCTCGCGCTTGCTCAATCCGACAAAAAGCATCAACAATTACATTATCAGGGGCATCTAAGCCATTGATATTAATGCGTTCATTGTAATTTAAGAAATGAGGAGAACTGTAGACACCCGTGGTGGAATCAGAAGCGCGAAGAATCGAATCCAACATGGCGCAGGTTGAACCCTTACCGTTAGTGCCTGCCACTGTGATGACTTTACTGCGAGAGAAATCTAGATTTAGGCGACCGGCCACTTCAGCAACACGATCTAAACCTAAATCAATCTCAGATGGATGAGCGGCTTCAATGACAGAGAGCCACTCTTCCAAACTGTTAACTGAGCTCAATTTGCTCATAACTCTATCGTCTTCTGAGTACTTAGTCGGCGAGTTGTTGAGCAGGCTGACCCTGCATTTGACGAAGCATTTTAGCAAGACGGCTACGCATCTCACCACGCTCAATGATCATATCAACTTGTCCGTGCTCTAGAAGGAATTCACTGCGCTGGAATCCCTCAGGGAGTTTTTCACGAACGGTCTGCTCAATGACACGCGGGCCTGCAAAGCCAACCAATGCACGAGGCTCTGCAACATTTAAATCACCTAACATTGCAAGACTGGCAGAGACACCGCCGTAGACAGGGTCAGTCAAGACGGAGATAAAAGGAATACCTTTGATTCGCATCTCTTCAAGCACAGCCGATGTACGGGCCATTTGGAACAGCGAGAAGAGCGCCTCTTGCATACGCGCACCACCTGATGCAGAGAAACAGATCAGAGGAATGCCTTCAGCTAAGGACACTTCAGCTGCACGAACAAAGCGTTCACCCACGACGGTACCCATCGAACCACCCATGAAACGGAACTCGAAAGCGACCGCAGCGACTGGGTTGCCCTCTAACGTACCCTTCATGGCGACCAGTGCATCTTTTTCACCGGTATCGCGCTGAGCAGCCGTTAAACGATCTTTATATTTCTTAGAGTCTTTAAATTTAAGACGATCGATCGGTTCAATATCCGCAGCGATCTCTTTCATTGACCCTTCATCAAGGAAGAAGTTCAAACGTTGACGTGCACCAATACGTAGGTGATGATCACATTTAGGGCAGACATGTAGCGTCTTATCTAACTCTGGCTTGTACAGCACACTTTCACACTTTGGACACTTCTCCCAAAGCCCTTCTGGAATGCTGTTACGTTTCTTATCATCATTACGTGCCAGTGACGGTACGATCTTTTCCAACCAGTTACTCATGGTACTCCCTAAATGATCGACTTAAGCGTCGATCGCTTGACGCATTTCTTTAACTATACCTGCAACGGCAGCAGGAATCTTCTCTGGCGTGTTCGCCAGTTCAGCAATTTGATTAACCAGCACGGAACCCACAATGGCACCATCAGATACTTTCGAAACAGCTGCAGCAGACTGACCATCACGAATACCGAAACCGACACAGATTGGCAGATCAGTATCCTGGCGCATATCACTGATGTATGCCCCTACTTCGTCTACATTCAACGCTTTTGATCCAGTCACACCTTTTACTGAAACGTAATAAAGATAACCACTGCCCTGCTCACAAATGGCTTTACGGCGTGCCGGAGAGGTAGTCGGTGCGATTAGGAAGATAATATCAAGCGACTCAGCCTTCATTGCAGCCATTAGACCAGCGGACTCAATCGGTGGCATATCAACAACTAGAACACCATCCACGCCAGACGCTTTAGCGTTTTTAGCGAAGGCTTCGTAACCCATCACTTCGATTGGGTTTAGGTAGCCCATCAGTACGACCGGTGTTGTCTGATCCTGTTCACGGAACTCAGCCACCATTGCAAGCACATCAGTCAGACTGGTGCCATGCTCAAGCGCACGTTCACAGGCTAACTGAATCACTGGACCATCCGCCATTGGATCCGAGAAAGGAACGCCTAGCTCAATAACATCCGCTCCCGCTTCTACCAGTGCATGCATAAGAGGCACAGTAACACGTGGGTTTGAATCACCACCGGTTACGTAAGGGACAATCGCTTTACGTCCCTCTGCCTTCATAGCAGTAAAGCAGGCTTCAATACGACTCATTTAAATCTCCAATTACATCTCAATGCCGTCGAGTTCTGCGACGGTAAGAATATCTTTATCACCACGGCCCGATAGATTTACAACAATCACCTGATCTGGGCTCATCTCTTTAGCCATCTTCATGGCGTAAGCAACCGCGTGAGCAGATTCAAGCGCTGGCATGATACCCTCCACTTGAGTCAATGTACGGAATGCTTCGAGTGCCTCGTCATCATTGATCGCAACATACTCCGCACGATTAATATCTTTCAGATAGCTGTGCTCAGGTCCCACACCGGGGTAGTCAAGTCCTGCAGAAACAGAGTGTGTACCGATAATTTGACCGTTATCATCTTCCATCAAGTAGGTACGCATTCCGTGCAATACACCTGGACGACCATCACTCAATGGCGCTGCGTGTTCACCCGTCTCGACACCGTGACCACCGGCTTCAACACCGATCATGCGAACTGACTCATCTTCAATGAATGGGTGGAACATACCGATGGCGTTCGATCCACCACCAACACATGCCACGACCGCATCAGGCAGACGACCGATCTGATTCATACACTGCTGTTTTGTTTCACGTCCAATGACGCACTGGAAGTCGCGCACCAACATTGGATAAGGGTGAGGGCCCGCAGCAGTACCAATGATATAGAAGGTATTATCGACATTGGTAACCCAATCACGCATCGCCTCATTCATGGCATCTTTAAGTGTTTTAGTTCCCGAAGTGACTGGAATCACCTCAGCACCCAGCAGCTTCATGCGGTAGACGTTCAGCGCTTGACGACGAACATCCTCTTCACCCATGTAAACCTTACACTCAAGACCTAGACGAGCAGCAACCGTTGCTGAAGCAACACCATGCTGACCAGCGCCTGTCTCAGCGATAACACGCGGTTTGCCCATAAACTTTGCCAGAAGAGCCTGACCGATGGTGTTATTTACCTTGTGGGCACCGGTATGGTTAAGATCTTCACGTTTCAAGTAGATCTTTGCACCACCCACTTTATCTGTGAGTCGCTCAGCAAAGTAAAGCGGAGATGGACGACCTACGTAGTGAGCTAGATCTTTATCAAACTCCTCTTGAAAGTCTGGATCGTTGGAGAGTTTTCTGTAAACCTCTTCGAGCTCTTCAAGAGCACCCATAAGCGTCTCTGAGACAAATCGACCACCGAACTGGCCAAAATGTCCATTTTCATCGGGTAGCTGTACCTGAGTATTATCTGTTGTTGGCACGGTAAACCTCACTCATAAAATCTGTCATTTTATTTGAATCTTTAATTCCTTTGGATGCCTCAACACCCCCACTCACATCGACTGCGTAGGGAGACACCTGCGTGATGGCGGTAGCAACATTATCTGTCGACAAACCACCCGCCAAAATAATCTTAGTAGCCCGTTCAGCAGGTATTCTGGACCAGTCGAACATCTCACCAGTACCCCCAGGTATTCCAGGGGTATAAGCATCCAAAAGAATCCCTTGTGAAGATGCGTACGACTCAAACTGAGCCGTTAGATCTAACTCCGGTTTCATACGAAGCGCTTTAATGTAAGGTCTAGAGAATGCGGTACAAAACTCAGCACTCTCATCACCATGAAACTGTAAAAGATCAACACCTGTTTCGGCGATAACTTGGTTAACGATCTCAGCTGTTTCATTCACAAACAGAGCGACACTGGTTACAAATGCAGGCAGTTTAGAAATAATCTCAGCAGCCTGTTTAGGCGTTACCGCTCGCGGGCTCTTAGAGTAAAAAACAAAGCCCAGTGCATCACACCCAGCATCAACAGCCGAAAGAGCGTCATCAAGGTTGGTGATACCACAAATTTTTACACGAGTTCGCACAATAGAGGCTCTAAGTTAGGTCGTTTAAGAGCGAACAATTAATCGCTCTGTAGATCGGCTTGAAAGTCTACCAAAACAGAGCGAATTAGTCAGTCTGCTAACCTAAGAAATATGGCCCTGTACCACCTTTTGGTAACGCAAATTCTTCAGGGTATTCGACATCACAAAAATAGAGTCCCCAAGGCGGTGCAGTCACCCCACCCTTGCGACGATCTTTTGCCTGCAAAACCTCAGCCGCCCACTCTACCTCAGCCTCTCCTGCCCCAATCTTCATAAGCACACCAGCGATATTCCGAACCATATGGTGTAAAAAGGCGTTGGCTTGAATATCGATCACAATGATCTCACCACTTTTGTAGACCTGAAGGTCATGCACGGTTCGAACAGGGCTATTCGCCTGACAGGCAACCGCTCGATAGGAACTGAAGTCATGCTCACCGATCAGGCAGCGGCTAGCCGATTGCATTCGCCCTACATCGAGGCTCTTGTGGGTCCAAGTAACCCCTCTTGAGAGAATGGCCGGTTTGACGGGCGCTGAATAGATCAGATAGCGGTAGCGTCTTGCTTGCGCAGAAAAACGGGCATGAAACTGTTCAGACACCGGTTTAGCCCAAAGCACAGCGATATCATCAGGAAGATGCCGATTCGTCCCCATCACCCATGCACGATCGATTCTCTGATTGGGCGTATCAAAGTGAACCACCTGGTAGCAGCCGTTCACGCCTGTATCTGTACGTCCAGCGCAGACCAGATGTACATCGTGGTTAGCGATCTTTGCTAACGCCTGCTGCAGGCGCTCTTGTACTGTAACCACCCCCTCATCTGCTTGAATCTGCCAGCCGTGATAGTTTGCACCAGCGTATTCAACTCCAAGGGCATAACGAAAAAGGGCGACTTCCGTCGCCCCTTTGATGTTTTCAATATCGCTCATTAACTAAGCTTTATCCAATTGATCCAAGAGGTTTGCGACCTCCTGCTGCTGAGCAGAAGAGCCTTTTTCTTTCATGCTGATAAGGATATCACGAGCCGCCTCATAATCATCCATTTCAATGTAAGCTCGTGCTAGATCTAATCGAGTTTCATTTTCATCAGCGCCACTGTAGAAATGAGTATCAAAATCTTCTGACTCAGCGGTGTCATTAATCTCTTCAACCACCTCTACGTCGCCATCAACTTCATCGAAGATCTTTTCGATATCAGCGTCTAACGCACCAGAATCACTCTCTTCTACGACAAACTCCCAATCACCCTCAGAGGATTCGTTTGATTCTGCTTCTTGCTCCACCTCGACATCTAAGAGGTCATCCGAACTACTCGCCTCGCCCAGCATTGCTTCTAGAGCAACAAGATCCTCGTCAATGGTATCAGCTTGCGGTGATTCATCCGCTGAGTCAGCCTCTGGCATGTCGACTCCCGGAATTTGACTCTCTTGTGGTTCATCTTCAACGCCAGAGTCAAAGGGTTCAATGACAAAGTCGAGATCTTGCAACTCTGCACTCTCCTCTTCGACTGCCTCAACAATGGATTCAACCGAGTCTGTATCAGCAAGGGATGCCTCTAGCTCAGAATCGAAAAACTCTTCCAAACCATCACTTTCAGGAATCGATTCAGCCGAATCGTTAATCGCAATTTCCTGCTCTTCCATTTTGGGTGATGACAAAGCTGCATTGGCTCGGGAGAGGAAATCATCCGTCTCATTTGGCAGTGACTCTTCAGAAACATCAACATTGGATGCCTCCATCTCTGCCTGAACAGTCTGCTCACTGGCTCGAGCCCGAAGCACCTCATCGATCATCGATTGAATCTCAGCTTCAGCCTTTGCAATGCTTTCTGAATCAGATTGTTGATCTGCAATGGGATCAATCGGTGTTTCGAGTGCGGGTTTAACAGACGGTGGTTCAACAACGGTCATAGTCGCGGTCGAAACCGCTAAAGGCGCAGAAGGTGCTGAAGGTACCTCAGCGACAACCTCATCAGTTTTGTTAGCACCACCTTCTGGTTCACGATAAGGCGCTGGTTTTCTTGAAGATCGCACCAACAACAGAAGCAGAAGTAGAAAAGCTACAGCACTGCCACCGACAATTTCAGGATTCATTCGAACATATTCAATCGCTGTAGCAATTGGATCTTCATTACGCTGCAGCGCCAACTGCATCTGCTGATCCAACTGTTGCTGCAGTTGGGCTACCTGTTGATCTTTCAGCTCAATAAGACGCTGCATGGTCTGAATCTGCTCAGCAATCGAGTCGAGTTTAGCGGAGAGATCTGCGTTGTCACGTTCAACTTTCTCGACGCTCTCTTGCGTCACTAGTAGCTGATTTTCAAGGTCTCGATTGAGTGCTTGAAGCTCCTGTTCGCGAGGTGTTACCTCTATTACTTCAGGCACCGACTCCTGAGTCGACTGGAGTGCAACATCCTCTTTTTCAGCCTCAATGGCCGAACCAGATTGTTCCTTCTCAGGCTGGACGTCCGCACCCTCTGTTACCGACTGACTGACCTCGGTTTTCGATTCGCTCGCCGATGAGGCTTGTACTTTTGGTTCATCAACAGACACCAGTTTCAACTTAGCTTCAGATGAATCGACCAGATCAGAGGTTTGACTGGGACTGGTTGCCGCTATTGGCTGAACTTTTGGTGTTACTTCCGCTTTCTCAACAGGCGTAGGCACAGAAGTTCGTCTACCCTTTTTCCAATCATCATACTGCTTGCGAACTTCGATAGCCGCCTGACTTGCTGAAAGCTCGTTCGCTTGCGCTCTATTCGGCAGCGTGATCACCGTACCTGCTTTTAGCACATTGATATTGTTGGTTGGAAAGCTACTAGGGTTTAGACGCTGTATCGCCAGCATCACCTGATTAACAGAGAGGGATTCATCAGGACGATTATTTTGAGCCAATGTATACAGGGTATCGTTTACATCAACATAAACCTGATTTGCTGCTGTCGCCTCTGCCCTAAGAGTGGTTTGAACTGTTTGCGCGGAGTTCGCTTTTAGAATCTTTTCCGGTTCTGTACTAACACTCTCTTCCTGCACTGAGGCAGTTCCAGCAGCGGATGGAACGACTAGGGGTGTAGATTGAACGCCAGACTCCACAAAAAGAGGGGGATCCAACAGCAAAGTGTACTCTCGAACGAGACGACCGTTAGGCCAATTTACTTCCATCAAGAAGCTGATAAAAGGTTCGCGAACAGGAGCATCAGAGCTTATGACTACCTTAGCTCCCCCCTGGGCGTTGAGTTCCACGTCAAAATCAACCGAACTTAGTACTCCAGATCGACTTAAGCCAGCAAGACTGAAGGCGTCTTCATCAGCCAATCGAGGACGAATATCGGATGCTTTTAAATCACGAACTTGTAGTAGTTGAATTTCAGCTTGAAGCGGCTCGTTCAATGCAGACTTTACATTGAGCTCACCAAGCCCAAGAGCACTAGCCTGAGAGGCTAACAATGCGGATGAAACGGCAATACTGAGTGCTAAACGACGCACAATAACTTCACTCCACTCTATTAATCCAGCGGGATTAATCTCTGTCTATAAATGAAG
>CATEEE010000248.1 GCA_949499045.1 Marinobacterium sp. xm-d-530
CCTCAACCTTGGCAAGGTTGCGCTCTACCAACTGAGCTATTCCCGCGGATGGCGTCCCATAGGGGGTTCGAACCCCTGTTACCGCCGTGAAAGGGCGGTGTCCTAGGCCACTAGACGAATGGGACAACACTTAATGTATTGCGTTCCTCAGTGAGGAGGCGCAAATAATACGGAGCACCCTATTAGCCGTCAACCCCTCAATTCGAAAAAATTACAAATTTCCTCGAATATTTGGACCAACTGATTAAATAGTGGGCGCCCTCCTCATTAAAACCTCTAACCAGTCAAACGATTGGCACGATAATCGGCGATCGCCTGTTCAATCTCATCCGTTGTGTTCATGACAAATGGACCATACTGTGCAATCGGTTCACCAATGGCTTCACCAGCAATCAACATCAGCCTTGCACCTTCTGAACCCGCTGTTATCAGAATCGAATCACCGTCAGACAACTCAGCTGCCTCATGGATTTCTAACTTATCATCGGCTAAATAACCCGCCCCTTCGAACAGATAGACAAAACCTGAAAGGTTTTCAGCGACCGGCAGCTCCAACTCTGCATTCGGTGATAGGCGAACCTCCATAAAGATGGGTTGTCGACTAATACCGGCAACAGGCCCAGTGTAGTGCTGCCCATCAAATTCAAACGAGCCCGCCACCAATCGAATAAAAGCATCTGGCAGTTGAACTTCCGTAATCTCCTCGGGCTCAATATTTTGATATGCCGCCGGTTTCATTTTTTCACTCGCAGGTAGATTGACCCAGAGCTGGAAACCGCGCATTAAGCCATTTTCTTGCTGTGGCATCTCTTCATGAATCACTCCCCGCCCCGCTGTCATCCACTGAACACTACCTGGACGAAGGATCCCCTCATTACCCATATGATCACGATGCTTCATCAATCCATCGAGCATATAGGTGACTGTTTCAAAACCACGGTGTGGGTGGGCAGGAAAACCGGCAATGTAGTCATCAGGGTCGTCTGAAGAGAAGCAATCTAACATCAGAAACGGATCGATACGTGCAAATTGGCTTTTGCCTACACTGCGACGAATCCGAACGCCAGCGCCATCCATACTGTCAACACCGGGTACTCGGCGTTTAATCACTCTGTTCATTGTGCCTCTCCTATTTATTGTAGTTTCAGATGTTCACACAAACGCTGCTCGGGCCTGTTCTAGCGACTGATCTCGGTGCGTATCCATCGCCAACCCTTCAGCCAACACCAGACGTGTATCTTTAAGCCCAATAAATCCTAGGAACTGTTTCACAAAATCAACCTGAAAGTCCTGACCCTGTTCTGCGTAAAGACCGCCACGGGTCGCAACTAGGTATACGGGTTTATCTTCGATTAGACCTACTGGACCTTGTTCTGTGTAATGGAACGTCACACCCGCGCGAGCAAGGTGATCAAACCAAGATTTGAGCTGACTTGGGATATTGAAGTTGTACATCGGCAAACCGATGACAATCGTATCAGCCGACTTAACCTCAGCAAGCAGAGCGTCTGCAAACTCAACGACTGCACTCTGATCTGCGTCACGCTCTTCAGCAGGGCTATTCAATGCAGTGACTCGGTAAGCATCCAAATGCGGCACAGGATCACTGGCTAGATCACGTTCGATGACCACGCCATCACTGTTTTCAGCATGCCATGTATCAACAAAACTTTTCGCCAGTTGTGCAGACTGACCATGATCACCAAATAGAGATGTTTTAATGTGAAGTAGAGTCGCCATATCAAATTCCTTTTAATTAATTACATATTTGATAGATGAATAATCTCATCTATAATTTCGATAATAAATAGCAGTATTTAGATGATATTAATCGATAAATTAGATGTATTGAGATGATAACCTTAGAACAGTGGCAAGCTCTGATTGCGGTAGCTGATAGCAAAACCTTTGCCAAAGCAGCCGAAGCGATCAATAAAAGCCAATCAACACTAAGCTATGCCATTAAGCAGATCGAGCAGAGTACTGGTACAAAGTTGTTCACTACTCAAGGCCGGCGAGCAGTATTAACCACCGAGGGTGAACAGTTGGTTGTTCATGCTCGTGAGCTCATCGCACGAGCAACCCGAATTGAGACACTCGCCAGTCAGTTTGCTTTAGGCGCAGAGGCCCGTATCAAACTTCGAATTGAAGCGATCTACCCAAACAGTATCATTCTCGAAGCGTTAGAGCGTTTTTCTATACAGCAACCGCAAACCCAAATAGATTACCAGCGCTCTGTTCTAAGCGGTTCTGAGCAGGCCCTATTGGAGCGAAACGCCGATATAGTCATCGGCGGGCGAGTACCACCGGGCTTTGTCGGAGAGAGTTTAGGGCGATTTAGATTTGTGGCAGCAGCAGCCCCCTCTCATCCACTGCATAAAATTGAGGCGTCCATTACCCTACAGATGCTTCAGGAGCACCGACAACTCGTCGTCAGAGACACAGGAGTCCGCAATATTGATGCAGGCTGGCTTGGCGCTAATCAGCGCTGGACTCTCGATTCACCCGATCTCTCTATTGAGGCCGCCATTAAGGGCATGGGATTTGCTTGGTACGCAGAAGCACTGATTGCAAACCACCTTACTAGCGGTGCGTTGAAACCTCTAAATCTCTCTGAAGGCAACGAGCGATTTGCTGAGCTCTATCTAATACTGACGCATGGTGAGACATCTACACCTGGCGTAAAAGCACTAGCGAAACTGATTACTGAGGTTCAGTCAGAATTTTCTTGAGACTCAATCCCAGCTGAATATGGTTTTTCCGAAGCGCCTGATGCATAAGGAGATTCTAATTCCAAAGAGGCTTTTTCAACCAACTCTGCAGGTAGCTCTTTTTGAACCGAGACCCCCAACTCTTTAAACTCAGCCGCCTGCTTTATAAGGTTACCTTTGCCTGAGTAGAGCTGTCCCAAGGCTTTATCGTAACTGCTACGCGCACTGTCGAGCTTGCGCCCAACATCTTGCATGCTAACAAGGAAAGAGCTGAGTTTGCTGTACACTTTTTCAGCACGATCTGCCAACTGAGCACTGTGTTTTGATTGATCTTCAAAGCGCCATAACTGACGAACGATATTCAAAGCAGTTAGAAGCGTCGTTGGGGTTGCCACTAGCACCTGCTTTTCAATCGCCTCTTGGAATAGCGTCTCGTTGTATTTGAGCGCTTCGACATAAGCAGATTCAATCGGCACAAACATCACAACAACCTCAGGTGAGTTAAGGCCATTGAGCTTGAAATAACTTTTATCTGATAGTTCTTTAATGCGTGCCTGCATCGCTTCAGCATGCTCTTTAATTGCCTGAGCTCGCTCATGTGGATCTTCAGCGTTAACGTAACGCGTGTAGGCAGACAGTGAGGTTTTGGCATCAATGATCAAATGTTTATTCTGCGGAAGATAGACCACAACATCAGGGCGCTGCCTTCCCTCTTCAGTATTGATACTCACCTCGCGCTTGTAATCTTTATCTCGACGCAATCCACTGGAGTCTAAAACATTTTCGAGCATCAGCTCGCCCCAGTTACCCTGCATCTTCTTCTGACCCTGAAGCGCAGAACTGAGTCGTTCGGCTTCAGTCGTAATCTTGGCATTAAGGTCTTTAAGCTGCTGAAGCTCTGTCGTTAGCTTGGATCGCTGCTCGTTATCAAACTGATGAATTTTCTCGATGCGCTCTTTAAACCCTTTCATCTCAGAGGTCATCGGTTTTAACAGAGCATCCAATCGCTGCTGGCTCTGCTCCTGAAAGCTCTTGCCTTTCGCTTCAAGAATCTCTTGAGCCAAGGCTTCGAACTCCCTTTTAAGAAGAGTACGACTCTCTTCAAGTTGCTTGATCTGCTGTGAAAAATGGAGCTCTTTCTGTTCAAGCTCAGTATCACGACGTGCTTTATCTTCACCCAGTATCATTAACTGGTTACGTAACTGATTTGCCAGCTGCTTCTCTTCCTCAAGATCACCTTTTAGCTCTGAAAGACGTGTTTCACTCACTGCTAAAAGAGACTCTTTAGATGCCAGCTGAGACTCCAACTGCATCTGCAGTCGCGACATTTCAGCTCTCACACGCGCTTGTGATGATCGGTGCCATAAGTAACCAAGCAACAGGACAACTAAGATAAAACCAAACGCAACCAACAACTCCAAAACCCACTCCTAAAAACGATCAAATAACTTGTTCATAATAGGGACACAGATTAACCTGTTTCATTCATTAGACCCAAGCACACAGTGAATAAATAGAGCACTCAATGACAATAAAAACTGCCATCATCGGCTATGGATTTGCCGCCAAAACCTTTCATGAACCTTTTTTAAGAGAGCTTGATGGCTATGAATTGGTTGCTGCCAGCGGTTCTAATGCGGCGGATGCCAAACAACACTGGTCTGATATGGTTGCATATCGTGACTATCAAGAGATGCTCAAGGAGAGTAGCGCGGAACTCTTTATTGTTACCACACCCAACGACTCCCATTTTGAAATTACTCGAGCACTTCTGAACGCTGGGAAGCGGGTGATCCTCGACAAGCCTGCATGCACGTCAAGCGAACAGCTAAAGCAGTTAATGCTTTTAGAACGAGAATCATTTGGATCAGTGAGTATTTTTCAAAATCGACGTTGGGATGGCGACTTTTTGACCCTTAAAAAGCTACTTGATGCAGGTCGCTTAGGAGATATCAAACGCTTTGAGTCCCACTTTGATCGTGCTAGACCTACACCTAAAACGCGTTGGCGCGAACTACCTGGCGAGGGTGCAGGTATCTGGTTTGATCTAGGACCCCACCTTATCGACCAAGCATTGCAACTCTTTGGTAAACCTTCAGGTGTCACCGCTGATATCAGGACGTTAAGAGAGGGCGCTTCTGTCGATGACTATTTTGATGTGCTGCTTCACTACTCTGACAAGGTCGTCAAACTGCACAGCTCGCCCTTCAGTTTTGGCCGACCTTTGAGATACGACGTACAGGGATCAAAGGGGCGCTTTGTGAAATATGCTATGGATCCTCAAGAGGAACGACTTGTCAGCGGCAAAGCTTTTTCCACCCCGAGCTGGGCGGCCGATGAGTTCGCCAACTTCGGCAGACTGCATACCGAGCAAGGTGATGAGAGGGTGACAACCGAACTTGGAAGTTACGCTCAATTCTTTGAGCAGATTAAAGGCTTTATACAGGGTATATCAGGGAACCCTGTATCCCTGGACTCTATTGCTGATCAGATCGCTGCTATCGAAGCCGGCTTTTTATCTTCACAGGAGCAGAAAAGCATCCAGCTGGGTTAGAATGTATCGGTCGGTCCCGCACCTTCACGAACAATGACGACTTCGTCATCTGTCAGGTTTAATACCGTCGTTGGATCCATACCGCAGTAGCCACCATCAATCACAAGATCAACAGCATGCTCAAGCAGATCACGTATATCATAAGGGTCTGTCAAAGGCAGCTCTTCATCGGGCATGATAAGAGTGGTACTCATGATCGGTTCACCCAAAGCTTCAGCAATGGCCATGGCAATTTTGTTATCCGGTATGCGAATACCAATGGTACGGCGCTTAGGGTGCATTAATCGTCTAGGCACTTCAGTGGTCGCATTCAAAATAAAGGTATAAGCACCAGGGGTATGGGACTTAATAAAGCGGAACATGCTGTTACCTAACTTGGCGTAGGTTCCAATCTCTGAGAGGTCGCGACAGACCAGCGTAAAGTTATGCTTATCATCCAATCTACGAATACGCTGAATACGTTCCATGGCGTTTTTATCGCCAAGATGACAGCCTAAGGCATAACCGGAATCTGTTGGGTAGATAATGACCCCACCCTTATTAAGTATTTCTACAGCCTGCGATACCAAGCGACCTTGTGGGTTATCAGGGTGAATCGAAAAGAACTGGCTCATACTAACTCCGTGCCGTTAAGCGCATAACTGTTCAACGATGACTCGTTGAGCATCAAAGTGAGGATAACGACCTAGTGCAGTCCAACGTTGATCGGGAGAGTGAAAATCACTGCCTGCAGAGACCCAACACCCTGCCCTATCAGCTAACTTAATCAGCTCGTGCTGGTGACCCGGTGTTACACCAGGATAGCTCACCTCCAACCCATCAGCACCAGCTGATAACATGTCCGCCATCAATTCACGAAGCTTAGTGAAGGTCATCTTATATTTAGTAGGGTGGGCCAGAATGGCTACACCGCCTGCTTCTTTGATTAGCGCAATACTCTGTTCGATAGCTGGCCACTCCGCTTTAACGTCACCCACACAGCCTTGACCTAAGTATTTATCAAAGGCCTCCTGCATCGACTCGACTTTACCAAGCTCCAACAGCGCCTTTGCGAAGTGGGGGCGACCAATTTGACCCTCTCCTGCAAAGCGTTTTGCTAGATCAAAAATGCCTCGAGCAACGCCACGCTTCTCTAAGCGCTCTGAAATCTTCTCTGCACGCTGGTATCTAAGCTGAATCAAGTGATCCATATAGGATTCAAATTGATCTGAGCTAGGATCAAAACCAAGTCCCACCAGATGAATCACACGACCGCGCCAGTCACAGGTTAACTCAACACCGTTAATAAACTGGATACCTTGACGATCAGCCTCTGCTTTCGCTTCAGCCAAACCACCTAGGGTGTCATGATCCGTTAATGCCATAACCTTCACATCTGTTTTAGACATGCGCTGCACTAACTCCGTAGGACTTAACGTACCATCGGAAACATTACTGTGCATGTGGAGGTCAAATTGACCAATTGCTGGAATCATCATTTTTAACTTTGCATTTAAGCTTTTATACTGTGGCAAATTTTTAGAGGTTCTATATGAAGATACTACTCGATTTTCTTCCGGTTATCGTCTTTTTTGCGGTCTATAAATTCACCAATGACATATTGTTGGCGACCGCAGTTCTGATACCCGCTACGCTTTTGCAGATGCTCTACTCTTGGAGAGTTCAAGGCAAAATTGAAAAAATGCAGCTGGTAACCCTAGTTTTGGTGGTGCTACTGGGCGGTGCAACGCTCGCATTCCAAGACAAGGCGTTCATCCAATGGAAGCCAACCATCGTTAACTGGCTATTTGCGGTAGGATTTTTAGCCACACAGTTTATCGGCGACAAGACTGTCGTTGAGCGTCTAATGGGATCAAGCATGGAGCTACCCAAAGCGATTTGGTCACGTTTAAATCTTGCTTGGGTCGCTTTCTTTATTGCAGTCGGCATCGTCAATCTATACGTTGCCTACAACTTCAGTGAAGAGATCTGGGTCGACTTTAAACTCTTCGGCATGCTCGGTTTAACCATCCTTTTCATTGTCCTTCAAGGCCTCTACATTGCTAAACATGCAAAAGAGCCTGAAGCACCCACCGAAAAATAGAGGTGTTTATGTACTACGCTATTATCTCTGAAGACAAACCAAATTCACTTGAGCGCCGGTTGGCGGCTAGACCTGAACACCTAGAGAGGCTAAAAGCACTGGCTGCTGAAGGTCGCCT
Organism: Marinobacterium sp. xm-d-530; assembly: GCA_949499045.1. Classification (GTDB taxonomy): domain Bacteria; phylum Pseudomonadota; class Gammaproteobacteria; order Pseudomonadales; family Balneatricaceae; genus Marinobacterium_E. The sequence continues at coordinate 7,467 of CATEEE010000248.1, forward strand.
TCTCGTTGCTGGCCCCCACCCTGCCATCGACTCTGAAGATCCAGGTGAAGCAGGGTTCACAGGGAGTCTGGTGATCGCTGAATTCGCCTCACTGGAAGATGCAAAAGCTTGGGCAGATGCCGATCCATACGTGGCAGCAGACGTCTATGCAGACGTTAAAGTGAAGCCTTACAAAAAAGTTTTACCTTAGTGCACATTTTTTCAAATCTTGGACTACAGTTAAATTAGTGTTAAGACTCGCCCAGTTAATATAGGCAATAAGACTTAACAACAGGTCGAACAATATAGGAATTAGATAATGAAAAAGATCGCACTTGCTACAAGTATGTTATTCGCCATTGCTAGCGGTTCAGCAATGGCTCATGGAGATTACCCAGGCTACGTTACGCATGAAACTGAAGGTTATATTATCAAAACACCTGCAGGCGAATGTATTAAGACCCCAAATTGGACTGCGGATTTCGTTCCAGCTGAGTGTGGTGGCACATCGGCACCAGCCGTTGAAGAAGAAATGGCTAAAACCGCTGAACCTAAAATGGTCGACGTCGATGCAACACGTAAATTCGCGGTCTACTTTGACTTCAACAGCACTAAGGTAGGCTCTCTCAGCAGCGTAATTGATTTTATTAAATCACTCTCATACGTTGAGAGCGTTAAACTAATAGGCTACGCAGACCGCATCGGTTCAGACGCTTACAACCAGAAGCTCTCTCTTGAACGTGCTACTGCTGTTGCATCAGAGCTTAAAGGCGCTGGCGTGACAGATTGGAAGCTACGAGTGGACGCTAAAGGTGAAACAGCTCCTGTTGCGAACTGTACTGGCAAAGGCGCTCAACTGATCGCCTGTCTTCGTCCAGACCGCCGTGTCGACATCGAAGTAGCAGGTGAAAAAACTGAGAAGCAGATGTAATCTAAGAGTTACACACGCTTTAGAAGCCGGCGCGTAGCCGGCTTTTTTTGTATTTAAGGTATCTGAAGATGTTTAAGACGTTCGCTCTGTTTATGTTTTTATCTAGCCCCCTAGTAATGGCAAGTGACTACGAGCCGCAAAAGGTGGTGTATCACATCAATTACGGGAATGAATCACGTATCGGACACACCTTCAGTAACATCTCTAACCATATTAATGAGTTGGGTGAGGATAATGTCGAGATCAAAGCCGTTATCCATGGAGAAGCGATCGAATACTTTATGTCGGCGGTTGATGATGCCGCTAAACAAGGCGCTATCGATACGCTGAAGTTTATGGGTACAGAGTTTGTTATTTGTGGAAACTCACTGACCGGATACAAGATAGGCTACGATGCACTTTACGACGTCAGTGAAGATGACGTCGTCAAAGCCGGACTCCCCGAAATCGTTCGACTGCAGCAGCAAGGTTATATTTACGTCAGACCCTAATCGCCATCTCAACCTACAGACACAAAAAAGCCGCTTCAATGAGCGGCTTTTTTATGAGCAACAATTAACCCTCTGTCTTAGGTGGTTCCACCCCAAGACGCTGTGCAGCGATAACAGCCTGAGTACGACTGTGTACACCTAGCTTACGAAGAATAGCCGTCACGTGAGCTTTGATGGTCGCTTCAGAGACGTTTAAATCGTAAGCGATCTGTTTATTCAAAAGGCCTTCCGTGAGCATCGTCAATACACGGAACTGCTGTGGCGTCAAAGAGGCTATTGCTTCAGCAAACTTCTGATCTTCATCCGTCACAAGGTCATCCATGGACTCTTCGAGCTCTTCTGGCAACCACTCATCGCCCTGAAGAACCGCAACAATCGCTTCAGAAATGGTCTCTAACGGAGAGGACTTAGGAATAAAGCCTGACGCGCCGTAATCGATCGCACGCTTCATTACATGAGTCTCTTCACTGCCTGAGACAACAATCACTGGAACACCAGGGTGTTGGCCACGGAGGAACACCAGACCAGAGAAACCCTGAGCGCCTGGCATATGGATATCCAAAAGAACCAGATCAGCATCGCCATGCTCTTCAACAGCGTTCTGAACAGACTCAAGCGTATCTGCCTCTATAATCTCCACGCCGGAAACCGCTTGGGAAACCGCTTGTTTCAGCGCTGCACGAAACAGTGGGTGATCATCAGCAATGATAATTTTTTGAGCCAGTTGCATAGTATTCTCCGAGATGCCTAAAAAGGCAGTATAACGCTTTTTTGTAGGGTATAAGTTAATCGAATAATGGATTAGTTTCCAGTTCAAATAGAAATAAAAAAACCCACGACGAGTCGTGGGTTTTTTAATAAGAGAATTTAGCTCTTACGATTCATGCGGTTTTCGATAAGATCATCCACCACACTTGGGTCTGCCAATGTCGAGGTATCACCCAA